>NZ_JADNJJ010000127.1:0-15746 GCF_015554865.1 Collinsella sp. D33t1_170424_A12
AGCCGCTGTGCATCTCCAAGCCGATCGCCCTCGTCGCGTGCGTCGCCGTGACCATGGGTCTACGCTGGCTTTCCCTGCGCTTCAACATCCTATCTCCCACCGAGGTCAACCTCTCCAAGGTCAAGGAACCCATCAAGAAGGTCGCCAACAGCACCAGATCGCTTGGCAGCAAGGTTATCAAACAAGCAGCTCCGGGGCCCCGCAGCAGCACCTCCCGGAAAACGCGCAAACACTAACACGCGGCCCAGCAATCAGCTTGGGGACGCACCACGCGTTCGCACGGCATGGGTGCCCTGCAACCCCCGCACAAAAAGACGGGTAACTCGGATGTATCTCCAAGTTACCCGTCTCTCTCATCTAGATTCAGGATGCGCGCGGGGCGCAAACCCAACCGCGGCGCGGGACCCTACTTCATAGCGCGGGCGGCCGCCTTCTTGCGGTCGATAGCGTTGAGCAGACGCTTGCGCAGGCGGATATTCTTCGGCGTGATCTCGACCAGCTCGTCATCGACGATGTACTCGAGCGCCTCCTCCAGGGAGAACGTGCGCGGCGGCACCAGCTGGATGGAGATATCGGACGTCGAGGAACGCTGGTTGCCCAGGTTCTTCGTACGGGCGATGTTGACGACCATGTCGCCGGGCTGGTTGCGCTCGCCCACGAGCATGCCCTCATAGCACTCGGTGCCGGGCTCGACGAACAGGCTGCCGCGCTCCTGCAACGTACCCAGTGCGTAGGCAACGGCCTTCTCGGTGGTCATGGAGATCATAGCGCCGTTCTTGCGCGCGCCGATCTCGCCCGCGTAGGGACCGTACTCCAGGAAGGTGTGGTAGAAAACGCCTTCGCCATGCGTGACGTTGAGGACGCGGTTCTTCAGACCCATGATGCCGCGCGTGGGGATTCGGAACTCGATATGCGTGACGGTCGAGCCGGGCTGCATGTTGGTCATGGTGCCGCCCGCGTTGCCGAAGACCTCGATGACCTTGCCGGCGTACTCGTCCGGGCACTCCACGACGGCCTGCTCGATAGGCTCCTGCACGTTGCCGCCCTCGTCCTTCTTGAACAGCACGCGCGGACGACCGACCTGGAACTCGTAGCCCTCGCGGCGCAGCGTCTCCATAAGAACGGAGAGATGCAGAATACCGCGGCCCGAGACCTCGACGCCGCTCTTGTCGGGCAGCTCCTCGATGCGCATGGTCACGTTGTTCTCGCGCTCGGTGAACAGGCGCTCCTTCAGCTGGCGCGCGCCCACGATGTCGCCATCGCGGCCGACCAGCGGAGAGGTGGAAGCCTCGAACACGATGGACAGCGTAGGCGGATCGATCTCGATGGGATCGAGCTCGACGGGGTTCTCGGGATCGGTGTAGACGTCGCCGATATCGGTGCTCTCGATGCCGACCACGGCGGCGATGTCGCCGGCGCCCACTTCCTTGCACTCGGTACGGCCCAGATAGTCGAACGTGAAGAGCTGCTTGACCGTGGCCATGGCGCGCTCGCCGCTGTTCTTGACCACCAGGATGCTATCGCCCTGGCGAACGGTACCCGAGAACACGCGGCCGATGCCGATGCGGCCCACGAAGTTGGAGTGGTCGATGGTCACGCACTGCATGGCAAGCGGACCGTCCACATCGACATCGGGAGCGGGCAGCTCGTCCACGATCATGTCGAGCAGCGGATACATGTCCATGTTGTCGTCGGCCGGGTCGAGACGGGCATAGCCGTTCACACCGGACGCGTAGACCACGTGCTCCATGGCAAACTCGAGCTGCTCATCCGAAGCGCCCAGGTCGGCCATGAGGTCGAGGCAGTCGTTGAACGCGCGCTCGGGGTCGGCGCCGGGGCGGTCGATCTTGTTGATGACAACCATGATGGACAGACCGGTATCGATGGCGTGGCGCAGAACGAAACGGGTCTGGGGCATGGGGCCCTCGAACGCGTCCACGAGCAGCAGGGCGCCGTCGGCCATGCGGAGCACGCGCTCGACCTCGCCGCCGAAGTCGGCATGGCCAGGGGTGTCGAGCACGTTGATCTTGATGCCCTTGTACTCGATGGAGATGTTCTTGGCGAGAATGGTGATGCCGCGCTCGCGCTCCTGGTCGTTCGAGTCGAGCACGCGGTCCTCGACCTGCTGGTTGGCACGGAATGCGTCCGTGGCACGCAGCAGTTTGTCGACCATGGTGGTCTTGCCGTGGTCGACGTGGGCGATGATGGCGATGTTCCTCAGGTTATCAACGCGCATGTATTGGTCCTCGTTTCAGTTGTAACGATAACGTATGAGAATTAGGCGGGCGGTAGGTTTTCCGCCGTAACCGCTCAATTTTAACCACTCTTAGACGAGGAGGGGCTCTTCTCCTGCAGGTTCAGGCTCGCTCCACATGAAGTTCTCGCCCTGGCCGATACCCTTCACCAAGGTGAAGGCGGAATACGCGCTGGGCGCGCCCGACTCGCCGAAGATCGTGATCAGGGCGTCGTTGTACGCGCCGTCCATCCCCTGCACGCAGCCGAGATAGAGAATCGCGTAGCGCACGGCCCTGCCGACGCTATCCTCGGGCGAGCCGTTCTTCGCGGCATCGGACACGAACGTGCCAGCCGCTTCGAGGCACACCTCGTCGCCGTCCTCGGAAAACGCCACGGCCGCGCGATTGCCCTCGGCATCCTCGATGCACGCAACGACCCCGGGGTCTTCGCCTTCGGATAGCGAGAAGAGGAACTCGTCGATCATGTCGCACGACATGCGGTCCAATTCGGGTGAAACGAATCCCGGCTGTCCGGCCTGCTGCTGTTGTTCTGCGGCCATATCTCTCCTTGCACGCTGCTCATGGCAATCGCCCGCGGCGATCCGCCGAAGGCGAGCATTCTTTACAATCATCGAGAACTATAGTGCATTGCAGCCGCGATACACGTCGACTACGTGCGGTTTATCCAGAAAGCACAGCCATCTTGCCACCGCTCAATTTAGGGACAGGCACCAATCTGAGAGGCGCGGCCCCATGCGCCGGGACTATATAAAAGAAAAGGCACCCTTGCGGATGCCTCATCAGATTCAATGGTGGAGGTTAGGGGGATCGAACCCCTGACCTCAGGCTTGCAAAGCCCGCGCTCTCCCAGCTGAGCTAAACCCCCAGTAATAAACACCCCAGCGGCGACTCTGCTCTCGCTGGGGTGTCTATTGCGAAAGAAAATGTGGTGGACCTGACAAGATTCGAACTTGTGACCTCCCGGTTATCAGCCGGACGCTCTAACCAACTGAGCTACAGGTCCTTTGCACTTGTCCTATAATACAGACGACCCCCTCCTCTTGCAAGCATGAATTTGAAAAAAGTTTTGATTTCTTTTGATTTGTGCTTCTACCTGGTCTTTTGCTGATTTGTACGCCAAGATGCCGTGTCTCTTTTCTATTGCAGCCGTAAAAGGGGACGTTCTCGCCCCCGCTTTGTAAGCGATTGAGTACTATTGCTATCCGTCTTGAGCGAGGGCTCGAGACAACGAGCCGTAGTCACTTTGGAGGCGCCCGCATGATCCGCGTCGATATCGAATCCATCATCATGGCCGCTGGACCCGTCCCGTCCATCATCGTCCTGCGCGAGCGCAGCCACGACCAGATCGGCGAGGCCGACCGACGTGCCCTTTCGATTCAAACGGGATCATTCGAAGCGGCCGCCCTGGGACGCAGCATCGAACACGTCGAGAGCCCGCGCCCCGTCACGCATGGACTCATGAACGATATCGTCGACAAGCTCGACGCGACCGTCGCACGCGTCGAGATCAACGACGTCGACGCCCCCGTCTTCTATTCCACTATCATCCTGTCCCAAGGCGGCAGCGAGGAGATCAAGGTCGATGCGCGGCCCAGCGACGCCCTCGCCCTCGCCGTACGCTCGCGCGCACCCATCTTCGTTGAGGACGACGTGATGAACCGCGCGGGGAGCACCGCCGTCCGCAGTGCGGAAAGCAACGAAGCCGAATTCGAGCGCTTCGATGAGTTCGTGCAGACGCTCTCGCCCGAAGACTTCTAAAAAGAGCGAAGCAGCAGAGCCAACCCCATGCGTCACAAGCGCGCCGCACCCCATCCTGGGCGCGGCGCGCTTTCATTATGCCCCGAGCCCCGCGCCATCCCCGCCGCCCGTGAACGACCCTGGCACACGGCGCCTTATGACCGGAAGCGCTGTGCCGCCAGCTCGCGACGGGCCTTCAGCCAAAATGCAACGATGCGCCGCAGCCCCCGTAGGTAGCAGCCGTTCAGCATGAACACGAGCCCCTCGACTGTGCGCATCGACACGCCGCTCGACGTGAGCGAGCGCAGGGGCATATCCGCCACGATTTCGCTGATCATCTCGCGCGTCTGCCCTTCGACCTCGGCCATGGGCTTCCTCATAACACGGTCGATCAAGCGCAGCGCAAGCCTGCCAAACGGGCTCGCGTTTATATCCGCCACCGTCGAGTCGATGGTGAACGGAGTAACCTGTCGACGCGGGGGCAGAACAAGACCCGGCAGGCTTGCAAACGCCTCATCATCGAACGCCCCGGGACGCGGGTGGATATAGGCGTCGTCAACGGGCGCGAGCATCTCGGCGGAAAGCTCGGCCGGCGCGACCACGTCCCCCGCGAGCGAAGGCCCTGCAACCAGGTCGAGCCGTATGCACGCGCGCACGTCACGAGACGACGATGCCACCCGGAGCTCATAGCGACCCGCCAGAACGCGCCAGTCGCCCGCGCCCGCATCCCACACGCGCAGGGCCTCGCGCTCGACAGGCAGACGCACCGTCGCGGCTTCCCCCGCGGCGAGCTCGACGCTTGCAAACGACGCCAGACGTTGGCGCTCGCGGTACACCGGACTATCCTGCGCGGCGACATACAGCTGCACCACGTCGCGGGCAGGGCAATCGCCCGTGTTCCGCACCCGGCACACCACCTGCCACGCACCGTCTGCCTCTACAAGCTCGGCATCCTCGTATGCAAACGACGAATACGAAAGACCGTGTCCGAATGGATACGCGGGCTCGACGCCGGCTGCATCATAGAATCGATAGCCGTTCAGCACGCTCTCGCGGTAGCGCACCTCGTTATCGAAATCGGGGAATGCGGCACCCAGCGGGGTGTCCTCCAAACGAGCGGGCCACGTCTCGGCCAGCTTTCCAGATGGCGACACCGCTCCCAGCAGCAGATCGGCCAAGGCGGCACCGCCGCGGCATCCCGCGAGATACGCCAACAGAATGGCATCCACGCGATGCCGCCACGGCAGCTCCATGGGAGCCCCGCCCTGCAACACCACCACGCAGCGTGGCGCCGCGGCCGCCACGCGCTCTATAAGCTCGTTCATACCGCGCGGCATCACCATGAGCTTACGGTCGAATCCCTCCGATTCGAAACAGTCGGGGAGGCCCGCGACCACCACGGCCACATCGCTCGCGGCAGCCGTCTCCACCGCCTCCCCCACCAGCTCGGACGACGTCGCCCCCGATGCACGGTCGTATCCGCGCGCATACGAAACCGCGCAGCCACGGTCGTTGAGCTCGTCATATAGGTTATCGAGGGCAACAGGGTTGATCTTGGAAGAACCCGCGCCCTGATAGCGCGGCTCGACCGCGAACTCGCCGATCAACGCGATGCGAGCGGAAGGCGCCAGCGGCAGCGCCCCATCGTTTTCCAACAGCACCGCGCTGCGAGCGGCGGCGCGCCGGGCGAGCTCGAGCCCGGATACCGCAACGGGAAGGGTCTGTTCGGCAGCGGTCGATCGGCCGTTCGCGCGGGACGCGGCATCGTGCACGCGCGACGCCAGCCGCACCACGCGCATCGCGGCCACATCCACAGATTCCTGCGGCAGCCGCCCCTCCGCCACCGCCTCTTCGAGCGTTGCCGCGTAGTCGTCGCGCGGACCGGGCATGCACAGGTCGAGACCGGCGGCGACAGACGACGTCACGTCGCTCACCGCACCCCAATCGCTGATGCATACGCCGTCGAAGCCCCATTCGCCACGCAGGACATCGTGAAGCAACCACGGATGCTCCGAACAGTACGTTCCGTTCAGGCGGTTATACGCGGTCATCACGCTCCATGGAGCCGAGCGGCGCACGATGCGCTCGAACGGCGCCAGGTACACCTCACGCAGAGCGCGCTCGTCCACCACCGAGTTGGAGACCTGGCGGGCATGCTCTTGATTATTGGCGGCGAAATGCTTTACGCACGCGGCGACGCCGGTGCCCTGAATTCCGCGAACCATGGCCGCACCCAGTTCGCCCGCAAGCAGCGGATCCTCGCTGAAGTACTCGAAATTCCTACCGCACAGGGGGCTGCGCTTCATGTTGACGCCGGGACCAAGCACCACGTGTACACCCTGATCGCGCGCTTCCTCGCCGATCGCACGGCCCACTTCCTCGACAAGCTCGACGTCGAACGAACAGGCCAGCGCGCTCGCTGTGGGATAGCACACGGCGAGATCGCTCGCGTTGATACCCAGGTGATCGGCCGCACCGGTTTGATGGCGCAGTCCATGGGGCCCATCCGACATCTCAACGGCAGGCAGCCCATGTTCGGGAAAGGCGACCGTCGACCAATGGTTCGCACCCGCCAGCAGCGATGCGCGCTCATGCGGCGTCATCGCCGCCACGATTCCGTCGACATCCATGGCGTCTCCCGTCTCCTCGATCCTCACTCGCCTTGTTATACCCAGCGCCATGAAAAAGGCGGGGCGCATGTCATCTGCGCCCCGCCCGGCTTGGGTGTATGTCTCAACCGCGCGCGATGGCCGGCAAGCCCATCCCGCCGGTATCCAGCCCCACCTTACTTGGCTGCCCGGCGCCTTACTATCGCCGCAGCACCAAGGCAAAATACCGCTGCGGCGGCTACGGCACCGACCGCGGCCAGCTGGACATCGCCCGACTGCGGGATAGCGTCGCCCGTGCCATCAGCGCCGGGGCGAGACCCCTGCTGCTCACCTTCGGGCTTCTGACCCTGTCCCGAATCGGGAGCGGGGCCCGGTTGCGGATCGGGGTTCGGCTCGGGATCGGGCTTCGGGCCCGGTTCGGGCTCTGGATTCGGATCAGGCTCGGGTTCGGGCTTCGGGTCCGGATCGGGATCGGGCTCCGGCTCGGGCTTCGGATCGGGATCCGGCTTCGGACCCTGATCCGACTTCAACGCCTCATAGGCCGCGGCGAGGGAAGCGCGGGCGTCGTCGACCCGCTGCTGCGTGGCAGCTTCGTCGGCAAGGACATCCTGCGCGGCTGCCAGCGCCCGCTGGAACGCCTTGACCACGGACTCGGTCTTTCCCTCGGTCTGTGCCTTCACGGCATCATCGACGAGCGCCTGCAGGGCGGTCTTGTCTACCTGCGGCTCAGGAACCTTTGTGCTATACGCCTCGAGCTCCGTCAAACCGCCGTGGTAACCGCCCCATTCCGAAATCCACTTGCTCAGCCCCTCGTATTTGATGTAGCGCGCCTGTACGGGATCGAACGCAACGGAAGCCTCGACATCCTTGCCCTCGGGACGGCCGCTTACACCGTTCCTTTCGTGCAGCACCTCGTGCCATGTCTTCCCGTCTTCGGACACCAGTACCTTGTACTCCGGACAGCTTTCAAAGAAGAACAGCTTCACCAGGTCGAATGTGCGAACCGCGCCCAAGTCGACAACTGCCCACGTCGTCTGCGTGCCCGGATCGAAGGAAACGCGGGCTCCGGGATCACCCTTCACCCCGTCGGTAAGCGCTGCGGGATAGAATTTGGTTCCACCGACGCCGTCATCCTCCAGCTTAGACGTAGTGACGTCGCACTCGAGGGCGATATTTGCGGTCGCCTCGCCTGTCTTGAGCTCGGGATTTACAACCATCAAGTCATCTACCTGGCACTTAACACCGTCGAACATCTTCGCGGTGGGAAGAAGACTGGTCGAGCTCTCGTCCACCGGCTTATTCGGATTACCCGGCAGCCGCTCGACGGTGCAGGCAGCCTTATGTCGAACGCCATCGATTTCAAGGTAGCTGAACTGACGATCGCTGCTCAACTTCACCTGTGCCCAATCGCCCACCGGCAGCTGTGCGTCGAACACGAACGTGTAGCCCTCGGCACGATCGAACTGCACGCTGTGGCCAGAGTCGGCCGGACGGAAGCCATCGCGCTTGAATCCGATTTTGCCAGTACCGTCGATATTCAGGTACACCGTACCGTCGGGACCCTCCAGTAGCTTGGTATTAGCAGCCGGCTGTTCCATGAGCCTTACCTCGAACGAGGCCTCGTACGGAAAGCCGATGCTCTCGATCGGGAGCGCCATCGATCCAGTGCCATCGAACGTGGCTACGGTATCGCCTTCCGCCGCCTTCTCCAAAGTTACCCCCTGGAGAGCGGCGTCGAGGTGATTTGCCGTGGCGTCAAACGCCGTGGCACCTTCCACGCGCTCGAAATCGATGTCCACGAGTTCCTGCGTGGCCGAGTTCACCTTGCGTGCGGGGTTCGAGCCGCCCGCAATATCACGGAACAGGCTGTCGCGACGTGCAAACGAGGCATACGTCTGCCCCTTGGCAGCGGGGCCGTCCCACGTCTTCTCGGCCACGATGGTGGCGCCGTTCTGGAAACGCATAAACGTATCGAACATCGAGAATCCCGTATTCGACGTGCCGTGGTCGTTCCAAATAAGGAAATTCGCACCCAGCACCTGCGGATGGCCGAGCGGCATGACGTTCTTCATGGTGCCGGCGGCATCAAACTGGTTCACATCCCAGTTGTTGTACAGCCTGGCATGATTGAGCGCGTCCGTGTACTCCTGGCCCCCGGGAACGATATACAGGTTGTAACCGTTCGAATTTATGAGGTCGTAGCCGTAATCGGCCATCTGCTGGGCGCTCAAGGTTTTTTCCCACTCGGCAGAAGACGCCCAGATGTTGCATTGCGAGCCCGGGAGAGCCTCCTCCACGCCGGCGGGCAGGCCGGAGTTATTCAAGAACGCACCCCAGAAGCGCATCGTGGCTCCCTTGGCATGCAAGTGCTCGCTCAGCTCGTACACGTAATCGTTAAGCTGTTCGCTCGTCCCCGCATAGTATTCATCGGTTCCAATATGGACCACCGGGTTGCGGATTACCGGGTCATCGCCATCCAGCATCTCGTCGAACAGGCCCTTGATGGTCTCGACCGTCTGACGATCGGAGATGTCGAGATGCTCCCCATCGGGCGCCATCTTGATTCCGGGGACATCGCGGAATGCTCGCGCATGGCCGGGCGTTTCGATCTCGGATACGACCGATACGCCCCAATCCGCGGCGGCGTCCTGGAAGTCCTTATACTCCTGTTTCGTGTAGAACAGGTCTGTAGAAGTAAGGTTCTTCAGATCGCTCTCAAGACGGAACGACTTGTAATCCTGGTCCGCCTTATCGTTCAGATGAATATGGAAGTCGTTCATCTTGAACCAGGCCATATACCTCGCCATCTCTTCAAGGTATTCGATGGGGTAGGCCATGCGCGAGGCGTCCAGCATGGCGCCGCGAACCTTGTAGGCGGGATAATCGCGGGCGGTGCCGCAAGGGATGTTGACATGGTCGCGATCGGCATAGAGCGCCTGGACCGTCGATATGGCACCGTACAGCAAACCGGTCTTCTGCGGAGCGCGCACCGTCACGGCATCGCCCACGTCCAGCAGATAGCCCTCGGCGCCGAGCTCGGAGAGCTTTCCATCGATTATCAGCGCGATATCACCCGGCCTGGGATCGCCGGTACGGATCTCAACGCTCCGCTTGAGCACGTCCTTGAAGAACACGGCCATTTTATCGGCCACGTTCCGCTCGACTTCGGTGTTCGCAACGATGGTTGTCGTGGACACGAGCTTGAACGTGCCCGCGGCACCCTTCCATTCACGCAGCGCGGGCAAGACCGTGGGAGCCTTGTTGTCGCCATCCTCAGCCTGATACCTGCCGGGCACATCGATCTGCACATTGTAGTCCGCAAGCGAGAAATCCGCGGGGTCGCTGGTCGAAACCGCCTTGTATACCAGATTCACCGTGGTGTCGATGAGCGGTTGATGCACCTTGCCATCCAAGCCCACAACCGGCTCCCGATCGGATCCCCCTATGACCACTCGGTACTTAGGGGTATTGGAGTCGGGCAGTACAACCCTACCGTCGCGGATGACGGGATCCTTATCGCGCATAAGCTCCAAAAGCGTGTCGGGGTCCGAAACCTCCTCGATCGATACGGCGCATGCCGTGCTCTCGGCCGTAAAATCCCTGCCGTCGCGAGCATTCTTCACCTTTACGGTGTAGATACCGGCATCCCCATCCTTGATATCCTCAAGTACCAATGTCCTCGCGCTATTCGGCAGGGCCTTGCCGTCCTTCTTCCACTCATACGTCACGGTTCCGGGATTGCCCACCAGCGCGTCCACGGAGAGTTCGAGGCGGCCGCCGCGATAGACCTTCTGCTCGGCAGGGAGATCCTTGATGAAATAGGGAGTATCGGGGTCGATGTCCTTCTCGACTCCGTTGGCCGTCACCCCGGAAACGAACAGCCAGCCTGCATGCTCGATCTCGAATCGAACGAACCGCGCCGTCACCGCATCTCCTGTGATGCGGGCGGTACGGACCCCTTCCCTGCCATCGGGTTGGTCAACAGCGCCGAACTGATGAAACGCCTTGCCGTCGGCTGAGTAGCTCGCCTTAATCGAATGCGGGGCGCCTATCCCCGCCGCAGGGTAGACCAGATAGGCCAGGCCCATCTCGTCGATCTCGCACGGCATTCCGAGGTCCACCTGAACAAAGCGGGGCGACCCTTCGCCGGCAAAGCCGACCCACGCGGCATCGCGGAAATCCTCCGGGCCGACCACGCCGTCGGTAAGCTCGCGATCATCCGAGTCGGGATAGCTCGTCACACCGTTTTCCACATAGGGGTCGGACTTGGTATACACCGCGTTGAGCGCGCGGTTTCCATACGCGGCATCCGGCGTCTCGCCAGCAGGCGCGCCAAAGACCTCGACCTCGGACAGAAACAGGCCCACGCTCCATCCCTGGATGGAGACCTTCACCTTGGATGCGCGGACAGGTTTCCATTCATTGCGATGGGTGTAGCACGAGCGCGTGTCCGCCTGGTAGGGCAGACGGTCTTCTCTGGTCATGATGTCGTGCCATGCACCCCGCTCATCCTGATAGGACACCGCATAATGCCGGATGCCCCAGATGAAGTCCTGCACGTCGTTCCACGCCCACCCATGCAGGGCGAAGCCGCTCACCTCACAGGGTTCACCCAAGTCGATGGTGAATGACTGGTGCTGCTCCGAATCGATCTTGTAGCCGACAAGGTCGGTGCTGTTCTCGTACTGCGCGTCGTCCCTGTGAATCGCGCCGTCGGTCAGCATCCCGCCGCGGTCAGCGTATGACTTGCCATGGGCCTCGTATACGGCAGCGCCCTCGACAACATACGATTTGCCGCGGGCGACGTTCACCGCCGCCGCGCGCTTCGCGGCGGCATTCGCCTTCTTGGCGCGTGGCGCAACGCTCGCGGCCGCCCGCACGGCAGCAGGACTTCGGAATTGGAATTGGGACTCGGCATAGGACGCGGCGCCAAAGCCGCCCAGCACCGAACAGGCGATGGCAGCGGCGACCGCAGCCTTCCTGAACGTGGAATTCCCCATTCTCACACCCCTTCTCACAATCATCCCGCGGCAGCCCGACGCCGCCGGCGAGAAACTACATAGCTTTTTCAACCGTAGGCGGTTTGAAAATGCTACCGATAGGCCCATTCGACCAGTGGAACGCGGTGCGAGATGAGCGGCTTGCGAGAAAATCCCATGTAATAGGGTGTGTTTATATAAAACGTTCGTTCGTGGAGGATTTGTGAGGTACCTTATATGTCGTAGGGAGAACCCCGTTTCCTCCACTGGCGGTAGACGCCCCTCCCACCGAAGCGCCATGAAAAAGGCGGGGCGCATATCATCTGCGCCCCGCCCGGCTTGGGTGTATGTCGAGCTGCCCGACGCCCTACTCGTCGAGCGAACCCTCCGCCGCCTCGCCATCGCGGGCGTCGCCGGCATCGTCGGCCTCGGGTGCGGCCGCATCGACAGCAAGGTCTTCTGGCTCCGCATCTTCATCGGACGCGGCGTCCTTCTTCTCGCTGTCCATACGCGCCACCGCCGTCACGCGGTCGCCCTCGTCTACGCTCATCATCTTGACGCCCTGCGTGGCACGGCCGGTCTGCGAGATCTCGGCCGTCTTCACGCGAAGGACCGTTGCGCCCTCGGTGATGATGAACAGCTCGTGCTGCGGTCCAACCACCTTCATCGCGGCCAGCTGGCCCTTGTGTTCGGTCATATGGATGGTGAAGACGCCCTGGCCGCCGCGGTTCTGCTCGGGATAATCGGCAACCGGCGTGCGCTTGCCGTAGCCGCGCTCGGTCACGACCACCAGGTCGCCCGAACCGTTGGAGATCTCCATGCCCAGAACCTCGACGCCGTCCTTCATGCCGATACCGCGCACGCCGCTCGTGTCGCGGCCCGTCGCGCGCACCTGGTCCTCGGTGAAAACGATCGCCTTGCCGGCGGTGGTGGCCATGATGACCTTATCGCCTTCGCACACACGGCGGACGTCGAGCAGACGGTCGCCGTCCTTGAGGTTGATGGCGATGAGGCCGTCGCGGCGGCTGCGGTCGTAGGCGCTCATCACGGTCTTCTTCACCATACCGTTGGCCGTGGCGAACATGAGGTACTCGTCGTCGGGGAACTCGCGGCAGGAGATGACGCTCGCGATCTTCTCGCCCTCTTCGAAGGGCAGCAGGTTCACGATGGCGGTGCCGCGGGCCTGGCGCGTGCCCTCGGGAAGCTCGTGCACCTTGAGGCGGTACACCTTGCCGCGCGTGGAGAAGAACAGCACGTACTCATGGGTGCTGGCGATGAACATCTCGTCGATGACGTCGTCTTCCTTAAGGTTGACGCCGCTCACGCCCTTGCCGCCGCGCTTCTGGGAACGATAGCTCGCCACCGGGATGCGCTTCACGTATCCGGTATGCGTGATGGTGACGACCATGTCCTCATCGGCGATGAGGTCCTCCACATCCAGGTCGCGGCCGGCGTTGGTGATCTGGGTGCGGCGCGGATCGCCGAACTTCTTGCCGATCTCGCGCATCTCCTCCTTGATGACGCCCAGGATCTTCTCCTCGTGCGCCAGCAAGTCCTCGTAGTAGGCGATAGCGCGGCGCAGGCCGTCGAGCTCGCCCTCGATCTTGTCGCGCTCCAGGCCGGTGAGTCGGCGGAGCTTCATCTCGAGGATGGCGGTGGTCTGCTCCGGCGTGAAGCCGAAGCGCTCGATCAGGCGCGCGCTGGCCTCGGCATCCGTTTGGGAGGATCGGATGATCGAGATGACCTCGTCGATATGGTCGAGCGCCATGAGGTAGCCCTCGAGGATGTGCGCGCGGGCGCGGGCCTTCTTCAGGTCGAAGCGCGTGCGGCGAGTCACCACGTCGACCTGGTGGTCGATGTAGTGGCGCAAAACCTCGGTGAGCGACAGGCACTTGGGCACGCCGTTCACCAGCGCGAGCGTGTTGACGCCGAAGGTGTTCTGCAACGAGGTGAACTTGTACAGGTTGTTGAGCACGACCTCGGGGATAACGCCCTTCTTGAGCTCGATGACCAGGCGGATGCCCTTCTGGTTGGACTCGTCGCGCATATCCGAGATGCCCTCGATGCGCTTCTCGTTGACCAGCTGGGCGATCTTCTCCTGCAGCGACCCCTTGTTCACCTGATAGGGAATCTCGGTGAACACGAGGCGGCTACGGCCCGTCTTGGTAGTCTCGATATGGGCCTTCGCGCGCACCGTGATGGAGCCGCGGCCGGTCTCGTACGCCTTGCGGATACCGTCGGTACCCATGATGAGGGCGCCGGTGGGGAAGTCGGGGCCGGGCAGGAACTGCATGAGCTCCGCGACCGTGGCATCGGGGTTGTCGATGAGGCGGCACGTCGCCTCGATGACCTCGTTGAGGTTGTGCGGCGGGATGTTGGTCGCCATACCCACGGCGATGCCCGAACTGCCATTGACCAGCAGGTTAGGGAAGCGGGCGGGCAGGACCTTGGGCTCGGCCAGGGACTCGTCGTAGTTGGGACCCCAGTCGACCGTGTCCTTCTGCAGGTCGCGCAGCAGCTCCATGGCGGGTTTTGCCAGGCGGCTCTCGGTGTAACGCATGGCCGCCGCGGAGTCGCCGTCGATGTTGCCGAAGTTGCCATGGCCATCGATGAGCGGGGTGCGCATGGAGAACCACTGGGCCAGGCGGACCATGGTTTCGTACACCGCGAAGTCACCATGCGGATGGTACTTACCGATAACTTCGCCGACGGTCCAGGCGGACTTCTTATGCGGGCGGTTGGGGAAGATGCCGCTCTCGTTCATCGCGTACAGGATGCGGCGGTGCACCGGCTTGAGGCCGTCGCGCACGTCCGGCAGGGCGCGGGCAGTGATAACCGACATCGAGTATTCGATGAAGGACTGCTTCATCTCCTGGCCGAACTCCGAGATCTGCAGCGAGCCGCCGTTGATGTCCTCACCGGCGCTCTCTCCACGGTCCACGACGCCGAAGCTCTCCTCGAGCTCCTCGTCATCGTTCTCCTCGTCGTCCTCGGACTCGGCGTCGGGGTCGTACCCCGCCTCCTCGCCCTCCTCGGCACGAGCCAGCAGGCGCTTCAGGTCGTCGGGCATGCCAGCCGTCTCCTCCGAGCCCAGCTCCTCGTTATTCATATCGTCAGCCACGTGCTCTCCTTACTCGTGGTCGCAGAAACAAATGACCATCGCTGGTCCAAGCGGTTTTCCAGGTGCCGCAGATTGGGGCGAAAGAGAAGGGCGCGCGCTTGCATGCGGCGCCCGACGATTGAGCCCCAAAACGCGGTGCTCGGGAAAGCGCGACTAGGCGTCCAGGAACCTGGCGTCGTGCGCGTGCTTCTCGATATAGGCGCGGCGGAATTCCACCTGGTTGCCCATCAACTCGCGAACGGCGCGGTCGGCGATGACCGCGTCCTCGATGGTCACGCGCTGCAGGATGCGGGTCTTGGGATCCATGGTGGTGCTGGCCAGCTGCTTGGGGTCCATCTCGCCCAGGCCCTTATAGCGCTGGACGGTATAGCCCTTTCGCTTCTTGGTGACCTTGCCGGCAGCATCCTCGTCGCCATCGTCGGGATTGAGGCCCAGGCTCACGATGGTATCGCGCAGGATCTCCTCCTCCGGCTGGCGGCCGTTGGGGTAGACGTAGTGGATCTTGTTGCGCACCTTCACGCCGAAGATGGGCGGGCAGGCCACGTACACGTAGCCGGCATCGATGAGCGGGCGCATGTACTTGTAGAAGAACGTGAGCAGCAGGATGCGGATGTGGGCGCCGTCGACGTCTGCATCGGTCATGATGATGATCTTGTGGTAGCGGGCCTTGGTGATGTCGAAATCGCCGCCGTCGCCGGTGCCGTTGGTGACGCCGCAGCCGATGGCGGTGATGAGCGACTGGATGGTATCGCTGGAAAAGGCGCGATGGTCGCCCACGCGCTCCACGTTCAAGATCTTGCCGCGCAGGGGCAGGATCGCCTGGATGTCTCGGCGTCGGCCGTCCTTTGCAGAACCGCCTGCCGAGTCGCCCTCGACGATGAAGAGCTCGGTCAGCTCGGGGTTGCGCTCCGAGCAGTCGGCCAACTTACCGGGAAGGCTCGCCGTCTCGAGCAGGCTCTTGCGGCGCGTCGCCTCGCGCGCCTTGCGGGCGGCGTTGCGAGCCTTGCTGGCCTGCTGGGCCTTCTTGATGATCTCGCGCGCCTGC
>NZ_JADNJJ010000128.1:0-1225 GCF_015554865.1 Collinsella sp. D33t1_170424_A12
TGTCGAACACCTGCTGCATGTTGGGGGCGAACCGCTCGTCCTCATACATGTTGACCGCAAAGCCCCTCAGCGTGAGGTCGGCCGCCGCAGCGTGCGCCCCGTTACCGCCACCCAACACAGCGATCTTCGTCATATGCGTATGCTCCTTTCCAGCTGCTCGCGGACCCATCGTCCGCGCAATGCATCCCTTCTAGCTTACTCCTCTTAAACGATCGCGGTGCGGCGCGCCGCCAAAGGACCCCGGGCCCCAAGCTGACTCGAGCGGGTGCGGGCCCTTCTGTGCGTTCGTCACAGACGAGGATACCGTGCGTTGATATCCTGGCCCCCGAACCACCATCTTCCAGAAAGGCCATCATGAACCGTCGCCCCCTCATCCTCGCAGTCCTCGTTGGCTCGCTCGCCGCCATCCCGCTTGCCGGGTGCTCGAACGAACCGGGGCCGGCCGCCGCAAGCACCGACGCATCGACTTACGAACAAGTCGATGCGAAGCGCGCGAAGGAGCTCATGGATACCGAAGAAGGCTACGTGATTCTCGACGTGCGCACCCAGGCCGAATACGACGGCGGCCACATCCCCGGCGCCGTCGTGCTGCCGCACGACGCGGTGACCGAAAACGCCGCGCGCACATTGCCCGACAAGGACCAGCTCATCCTGGTGTACTGCCGCAGCGGCAACCGCAGCAAACAGGCCTCGCAGGCCCTCGCCGACCTCGGCTACACCAACGTGGTCGAATTCGGCGGCATCAACGACTGGCCGTACGAGGTCGAATAGCAGCGATGCCGCCGGGTACATGCGCCCGGCGGCATCTAACGCCCTCCTCTACCCGCCCTCCCCGCCGGCAAGTACATTCTTCGACTCGACAGTGCATACCAGGCAAAGGCCAGCATCTCCTGCGAACCCACCGCGCGCCGGGGCGCCCCTTCGCCCGTCCATCTCGATGGACAGCAGGATCGACATACGGGGGTACACTGCAAGCAAAGTCGGTTTGTCCGCCTCGAAGCCCGCGCGGGCAAGCGCAACGGAAGGAGACACCATGGAATGCAAGAAGCTCACCGCACAAGAGGTCGACCGCTGGAGCGAGCTCATCGCAGACTCCTACAACATCTCGCCCCTGCACGACCGCATCGGCCTCCACGAGTGGAATATCGTCTACCTGGCCTTCGTCAACGCCATAGAAGAAGACTTCGACGAGATGTGCGAAAGCTTCTTCGGCAACCCGCCGGCA
>NZ_JADNJJ010000129.1:0-14843 GCF_015554865.1 Collinsella sp. D33t1_170424_A12
AGGCGCGGGCAGCCGCGCTTCGGTTGTCGGTTCGAGTGCGAGCTCGTGTTTTGCCAGCGTCTTTATGACGCCGGTGAGCATGCGTTCCGATATCACGAGATCCTCCTTGATAACGAATGCGCCCGGGCGTGCGGGCCCGGGCGCATTACAACAGCGAGGGGTAGTGCGGTTTCGACGTTAGCCCAGCGCAAACCACAGCGTGATACCAATAAGTACAGCGATCAAAACGATGCCGAGCGCGCCCAGGAAGCGCAGGCGCGAGGAGCGCGTGCGCTCTCGAACGTCGCGCTCGGTTGCGGCGAGCTGCTCGACCTCCTGCGCTTGCTCGCGCCCCTCGGCGAGGTTGCGCTCGAGGTCGATGGCCAGCGATTCGATGACCTCGGGATGGTTGCGGATCTCGGTGGCCTCGTCCATGACCGCCTGCGCCTCGTTCGCCTCGGCCCGCGCGTCATCGATGAGGCGGTCGAGCTTCTTCACTTCCTTCTCCTGCTCGGCGATGTGGTCGCGAAGTGCTCGCTGGCGCTCGGCCGCCTCGTTCTTTGCGCTGTCGAGTGCATCGCGCGCTTCGTCTGCTTCGTTGGTTACCGCTTCATGGGCGCGCTTGGCGGCTTCGATGGGCTCTTGGGCCTCGGCTACCGCAGCGCGGGCGAGCGAGACGCTGCGTTCGACCTCGTCCCTGGTTGTTGGCAGGGCGTTCTCGGCGTCGCGCAGCTGGGCGCAGGCGTCGGAGATATCGAGCTCGAGCTCACCGGACCGGACGGAATAGGCCGCGGTGTTGGCGGATGGGTTGCGCTCCAGCTCGCGCTTCTCTTCGTTGAGCGCATCGAGGCGGGCCGCTGCGCTCTTCACGGCGTGCTCGGCTGCGGCGATGGCCGTCTCCTCTTCGGAGAGCGCGACCTGCAGGGCGCGCTTGGCGTCGTCGAGGCGACGCTGCATGCGCGCTCCGGCTTCGCGCGAGGAGGACTCGCGCGCCTCGGCGGATTCCACGGCGGCCTTCAGGCGCTTCTCGACTTGGGTATCGTCGTCGCGCATGCGCTGGAGCTGCTCTTTAAGCTCTTCGATGCGGGCGCGGGCGGCATCTTGCTGCTGCTGGGCGGTGGCGACGCGCGTGTGCGCCTCGTCTTGCCGGGAGGTCTGTTCATCCATGATGAGCTCGTAGCGCGAGATGATGTCGCGGCGATGGGCGAGTTCCTCCTGCTGGTCCTCGATGGTTCGCTGGAGGTAGTCGAGGTGCTCGCGGGCCGATGCATGGGCGCGCTTGGCGGCGTTGACCTCGCGTACGGCGCCGACGCCCTCGCTGATGAACGAACCTACGACCTGAGCGGCGCTCGGACCGTCGTCGGCGTTATCCGCGGTGGACGAGTCGTCATCGGAGCCGTCGGCGGTCTCGCGAACGGGCTCGAACGCGGACTCCGGTGCGCCGGGCGCCGCGGCGTCTTCTGCCTTGAACGAGGCCGATGCGGGCCAGGAGCTCGTTCCGCCGTCGATGACCTCGAAGCCGCGGGGCAGCGGAGCGGGGTCGTCACCGACTTTCTCGTATTCCTCTCGGGTCAGGAACGTGGGGGTAAGGGTCTGGCCCGAGTCCCCATCGCCCGCGGCGTCGTTGTCGGACGTCGCGTCGGATGCATCGTCGAGTGCGGTGTGTACGCTGGAATCGCCGGGGACGTCCGCGGACTTGTTTGCCGCGGCATCGACGGCGGTCTCGTCGTGGCCTTCGACGGTATCGTGCTTCTCGTCCATGCGCTTGCTCCTATCCAAATCGCCGCGGCGGGGAGGCGCGGCGCGTGTCGTTCATTCCTGTATGTTACATGCCCGCGATGACGCCCGCGTGCACGGCTGGCGAATGACCGAAACAAATCGGAAGAATTGATGCGCTCCCGCTACGGTGTGCGCGTGACCTTACAATAATCCAGCAGGGCAGTGAGCTACGCGTTCGTCGGATGCCGCACATGGGCGGCCGGGCGGGCGCGTGCAGGAAGGTATACGAAAGACGCTATGGACCAAAAGCTGTTTACCTACGATATAGTTGCCGAGGACCCCAAGACGCATGCGCGAGCGGGCATCCTGCACACGCCGCACGGCGATATCGAGACCCCGATCTTCATGCCGGTCGGCACCAAGGCGAACGTCAAGGGCATCCCCACCGAGACGGTCAAGGACCTGGGCGCCCAGATCGTCCTCGCCAACACCTATCACCTCGCCATGCGTCCCGGCGCGGACCTGGTCCAGGAGATGGGCGGCCTGCACGCCTTCATGAACTGGCACGGACCCATCCTGACGGACTCGGGCGGATTCCAGGTGTTCAGCCATAACGACGCGGTCAAGCTCACCGACGAGGGCGTGCGCTTCATCGCCACCGACTACGACGGATCCCATGTCTTCTGGACGCCCGAGGACAACATGGAGATTGCCATGAAGCTGGGCAGCGACATCTGCATGCAGCTCGACCAGTGCCCGGGCTATCCGGCCACGCGCAAGTACGTCGAGCGCGCCGTCGAGCTCTCCAGCATGTGGGCGGAGCGCTGCTATAAGGCGCATACCCGCGACGACCAGGCGCTCTTCGGCATCGTCCAGGGCGGCATGCACCTGGACCTGCGCCTGCGCTCGCTCAAGCACCTCGAGGAGTGCGGAGACTTCCCGGGCTACGGCATCGGCGGCTACTCGGTTGGCGAGGACCACGAGACCATGTTCGAGTCGCTCGAGCCGCTCGTTTCCGAGCATATGCCGCGCACCAAGCCGCGCTACCTCATGGGCGTGGGCAACCCCACCACGCTCGTCCGCGCCGTCGGCATGGGCGTCGACATGTTCGACTGCGTGCTGCCCACGCGCACCGGCCGCATGGGTACCGCGTTCTCGAGCGAGGGCCGTTTGAACTTCCGCAACGCCCGCTTCGCGCACGACGCGGGCCCCATCGACGAGAAGTGCACCTGCCCGGTGTGCACGGGGGGCTACAGCCGCGCGCTCATCCGGCACATGGTCACCCAGAAGGAGATGCTCGGCGGCATCCTGCTGTCGCAGCACAACATCTACTTCTTGCTCGACCTCATGCGCCGTGCCCGCCAGGCGATCATCGAGGGTCGCTACGCCGAGTTCCGCGACGAGTGGATGGCGAGCGCCGGCGCCAACGACTACTAAGGCGCGCCGTTCGCCGATGACGTTTTGTCCGACGGCGCCTTGTCGCGCTCGCCCGCACGGCGCTCGTCTACCATGGCCGCAATGTCCGTCACGTGCGAGCCGAGAGGATGGCCACCCATGGCGTTTACCGTTTACAACTTCGAAGACAACGACGACGTGCGCGTTATCGCGCGCGCGGGGCAGTTCAAGGTGGTCCAGTGGGACCGCGACCTTTCCGTGATGCCCTCCAGCGCCGCGACCGCTTGGTTCGCCGCGCAGATGGACGTGCGTCGCCGTCAGCTCGTGGCCGACCTCGACGGCAAGACGGGCGTGACGCTCCAGGCGGGCGCCATGCAGTGGACGGTCGGCTCGGTTACGGCGAACACGGGCGTGAAGGGCGCCGGCGACCTGATGGGCAAGATGTTCCGCGGGGCGGTGAGCCAGGATTCCGTGATCAAGCCCGAATACACCGGTACGGGCAAGCTGGTGTGCGAGCCCACCTGGCAGCACCTGCTGTTGGTCGACCTGTCGAAGTGGGGCGGCTCGCTCGTGCTCAACGACGGGCTGTTCCTGGCGTGCGATGCAACGATCAAGCATTCGCTGCAGCGCCGTTCCAACCTGTCGTCGGCGGTCGCAGGCAACGAGGGCCTGTTCAGCTTGAGATTGGACGGCGCGGGGGTGGCGGTCTTGGAGTCGCCGTGCCCCGAGGCGGAAGTGGTCTACGTCGACCTGCACAACGATGAGCTGCGGGTCGATGGCAACTACGCGCTCGCTTGGACCGCCGGGCTCGATTTCACCGTCGAGCGTTCGGGCAAGAGCCTGATCGGCTCCGCGGCATCGGGCGAGGGCCTGGTGAACGTGTATCGCGGTACCGGCCGCGTGATGATGGCCCCGATGCAGGCGGCCACGTACTTCAACACCTATGCACCCGAGGCTACGTCGTAGCGTCGATGCGGAAAGAGCCGAAGAGCGCGTGCAGGCGAGCGCCGCGGGTCCCGTCGGGGGTCCGCGGCGCTTTGCCATCTAGCGCTTTGCCCGCACCTGTCAAGCGAGAACCGCTGACCGATGCGGCGCCGCTTCACCTCAGAAAAAACTGCAATCCTCTATACAATCAACATATTGGAAATATAGCCATTGCAGCTCTGCGATTGCTTGAGGAAGGGGAGGGTTGCGAGATATGGGATTGTGCTCATGGCTGCGCGAGCGTTTTCGTCGCACCGACGACGTACCTGCCGAAGCGAGCGCTGCTCGTGCGGGCGCGCGTGCTGAAGAGCCGGAGACGTTCGGATGCTCGGCGGGCTCATGGGTGGAGGTACCGCCCTTTGTCGAGGTCGATCCGAAGGACCATGCTGCCGCATGCGTGGTGGCGTCTGCCATCGCGGCGGGCGACCGGCCGGAAAGCACGATGGTCGTGCGCCGGGTGAGCATCGCGAACGATGAGCATCGTCGCGTCGCATGCGTCGCCACGGCCATTGCCGCGGGGGCGTACGAGATGAGCTCGTTCAAGGTGAAGAAGATTTACAAGCAGATGGAGAGGGGAAGCGAACATGCTGCGTAAATTCAAGATTTCTATCGATGGTACCCAGTATCTGGTCGAGATGGAGGAGGTTGGCGCCCCCGTGCAGACGCCGGCGGACGCCGCCGCCCCGGCGCCCGCTGCGGCCTCGGCGCCCGCCGCCGCCCCGGCGCCCGCTGCCGCCCCGGCGCCCGCGCCCGCTGCCGCGCCCGCGCCCGCTGGCGCCCATGTGCAGAGCGCGCCCATGCCGGGCACCATCCTGGATATCAAGGTCGCCGTGGGCGATGCCGTGAAGGCCAACCAGCCCATCATGGTGCTCGAGGCCATGAAGATGGAGAACCAGGTCGTTGCCGATCAGGACGGCGTCATCGCCTCCATCGCGGTCGCGAAGGGCGACATGGTGAATCCCGGCGACGAGCTGTTCAGTTTGAGCTAGGCCAGGCATCGGCGGCGCGGGAGCGCCGTTTTTTGCGTGGCCACTCAGAAAAGAGGCGTGGTTCCATTGGAAACTTTGATTGAAGGCGTACAAGCCCTGGGCGCCGAACCCGGGCGCATCGTGATGATGCTCATCGGCTGCATCCTTATGTATCTGGGCATCAAGAAGGAGTACGAGCCCACGTTGCTCGTCCCTATGGGTCTTGGCACCATCCTGGTGAACATCCCCGGTTCCGGCGTGCTGTCCATCGATGGCGCCGCCGGTCCGTTCCGGGTGCTGTTCGATGCGGGCATCGAGACCGAGCTGTTCCCGCTGCTGCTGTTCATCGGCATCGGCGCCATGATCGACTTCGGCCCGCTGCTGGCCAACCCGTTCCTGCTGCTGTTCGGCGCCGCCGCGCAGTTCGGCATCTTCTTCGTGATAATCGTGGCGGCCTTGCTCGGCTTCCATATCGCGGACGCGGCGTCGATCGGCATCATCGCCGCGGCGGACGGGCCCACATCGATCTTCGTGGCAAACTCGCTGGGTTCGAAGTACATGGGCGCCATCATGGTCGCGGCCTATTCGTACATGGCCCTCGTGCCCATCATCCAGCCGATCGCCATCAAGGCGGTCACCACCAAGAAGGAGCGCCAGATCCGCATGACCTATCGTCCCGGCGAGGTCTCCAAGACGGCGAAGATCCTCTTCCCGATCATCATCTGCGTGGTTGCCGGCCTCATCGCGCCCGTCTCGCTGCCGCTCGTGGGCTTCCTCATGTTCGGCAACCTGCTGCGCGAGTGCGGCGTGCTCGACCGCCTGTCGGTCTCCGCACAAAACGAGCTGGTCAACCTTATCTCCATCCTGCTGGGCCTGTGCGTGTCGGTGAAGATGGTCTACACCGACTTCCTGCAGTTCGATACCTTGCTCGTCATGGGGCTGGGCCTGCTCGGCTTCGTGATGGACTCGGTCGGCGGCGTGATGTTCGCCAAGTTCCTCAACCTGTTCCGCAAGGAGAAGATCAACCCCATGGTGGGCGCGGCGGGCATCTCCGCGTTCCCCATGAGCTCGCGTGTGATCCAGAAGATGGCGACGGAAGAGGACCCGGGCAACTTCATCCTCATGCAGGCGGCGGGTGCCAACGTGGCCGGTCAGATCGCATCGGTGGTCGCAGGCGGCTTGGTGCTGGGCCTGCTGCTCTAAGAAAGGAAGCGTGAGATTCGATGTCAATCGATATGAACGCCCTTGAGAAGGGCATCGAGATCCTCGGCCTGGGCTGGGGTGGCATCTTCGTCGTCATGATCATCATCTATCTCGTGTCGCTGGGTTTGTGCAAGCTCTTCCCGCCGAGGAAGGACGACTAGGAACAGCGATCCGATTGCGAGAATAAGGGAGGTGCGGTTCGCCGTATGGGACGCACGATTCGTTTTATGGAGACCGTGCTGCGTGATGGGCAGCAGAGCCAGATCGCCACGCGCATGCCCATCGAGGACATGGTTCCGATTCTGGAACAGCTCGATGCCTGCGGCTATGAGTCGCTCGAAGTGTGGGGCGGCGCAACGTTCGACGCGTGCTTGCGCTTTTTGAACGAGGACCCGTGGGAGCGGCTGCGCACCATTCGCGCGCACGTGAAGCACGCGAAGCTGCAGATGCTGCTGCGCGGCCAGAACCTGCTGGGATATCACAACTACGCCGACGACGTCGTGGAATCGCTGGTGAAGAAGGCGGTGGAGAACGGCATCGACGTGGTGCGCGTGTTCGATGCGCTCAACGATACCCGCAACCTGGTCACCTCGATCCGCGCGGCCAAGGAGGCGGGCGGCGAGGTCCAGGCGGCTATCTGCTATACCACCAGCGAGGTGCACACGGTCGAGTACTTCGTGGACCTGGCATGCGAGATGGAGCGCGCGGGCGCGAATTCCATCTGCATCAAGGATATGGCCGGCGTCCTCACGCCCGACGTGGCGTTCGAGCTGGTCTCCAAGATCAAGGCGGCCACGAACGTGCCCTTGCAGGTGCACACGCACGGTACGGCCGGCATCGCCCAGATGACGCTGCTCAAGTCCGTCGAGGCCGGGGCCGACATCATCGACACCTGCCTATCGCCTTTTGCCGAGGGAACGAGCCAGCCGTGCTCGGAGTCCATGGCCATCGCGTTGGAGGGGCTCGGGTACGACACGGGGCTCGACCTGGCTCCCATGGAGTCGGTTGCCGCGGCGCTGCTGCCGGTACGCGACCGCTTCCTGGAGGATGGCGTGCTCAACCCCAAGGTGCTGGGCGTCGATCCCAAGGCCCTGCTGTATAAGGTTCCGGGCGGCATGCTGTCCAATCTGCTCAACCAGCTCAAGGAGATGCGCATCGAGGACCGCTACGCCGACGTGCTTGCCGAAGTGCCGCGCGTCCGCGCCGACTTGGGCTATCCGCCGCTGGTCACGCCGCTGTCCCAGATGGTGGGCACGCAGGCCATGATGAACGTCGTGTCGGGCGAGCGCTACAAGATCGTGCCGTCCGAGATCCGCGACTACGTGCACGGTATGTATGGACGTCCGCCCGTGCCGATCGCCGACGATATTCGGTCCGCGATCATCGGCGATGACGAGGTGGTGACCTGCCGGCCCGCCGATCTGATCGAGCCGGCCATGCCGCGGCTGCGCGAGGAGATCTCGCAGTACGCCCGCTCCGAGGAAGACGTGCTGTCCTATGCGCTCTTTCCCGAGCAGGCGCGCGACTTCCTGGGTCGTCGCGAGGACCCGTTCTACGATGTGCCCGTGCAGGAAGTGACCGTATCCATCGAAGTCGATTAGCCGTTCGCTTCGCCCCGTCTTCGGCCTCTGGCCGGGCGGGGCGTTTTCGTGCGCATCCGCGAGCGCGCCTCCGTCGCCGCATGGCGTGAAGCCTGCCGGCGAGGGGGCGCTCGCATGCCGCGCGGGCGCTGGAGCGTGCTTGCCGGCGGCCGCGGGGCAGTGAAAACCCCGCCGGAAGGGATGCTTCCGACGGGGCGTAAGGAGGATGGGCTGCGTGTGGCGCTAGCGCTTCAGCGAGGTGAGGTCCTCGAGCGAGGTGCCGGGATAGCGCTTCTCGAAGTTCTCCTTGAAGAGCGCGACGAGCTTGGCTGCGGCCTCGTCGTAGGCCTCGGGGTCGTCCCAGGTCTTGCGGGGCTCCAGCAGGTCGGAGGGGACGCCCAGGCACTCGCGCGGGACGTCGACGTCGAACACGTCGTCGTGGCGATAGCCGGCGTAATCGAGCGAGCCGTCCATGGCGGCGCGAACGAGGGCGCGCGTGTGCGAGAGGGCGATGCGGTGGCCGGTGCCGTAGGGGCCGCCCGTCCACCCGGTGTTCACCAGGTAGACGCGGGTGTTATGACGCGCGATCTTCTCGCCGAGCAGATAGGCGTAGACCATGTGGTCGAGCGGCATGAAGGGCTCGCCGAAGAGCGCGGAGAACGTGGGCTGCGGCTCCACGATGCCCACCTCGGTGCCGGCCACCTTGGAGGTGTAGCCGGTGAGGAAGTGGAACATGGCCTCGGTGCGGTCGAGGCGCGAGATCGGCGGCAGCACGCCGTAGGCGTCGGCGGTGAGGAACAGGATGACGCTGGGGGTCTCGCCCACGCTGGGCTCGACGGCGCTGGCGATGTGGGACAGCGGGTAGCCAGCGCGGGTGTTCTCCGTGATGGAGCCGTCTGCGTAATCGGGCTCATGGGTGGCCGGATCGAGGACGAGGTTCTCGGTGAGGCAGCCGAACTTGATGGCGTCGTAGATCTCGGGCTCGCGCTCGCGGGTAAGGTCGATGCACTTGGCGTAGCAGCCTCCCTCGATGTTGAAGATGCCGCGCGGGCTCCAGCCGTGCTCGTCATCGCCGATGAGGCGGCGGTCGGGGTCGGCGGAGAGCGTCGTCTTACCGGTGCCGGAGAGGCCGAAGAGCACCGCGGTCTTGCCGGTGACGGGGTCGACGTTGGCGGAGCAGTGCATGGAGAGCACGCCGTCCTCCACGGGGAGCAGGTAGCTCATCGTGGTGAAGATGCCCTTCTTGATCTCGCCGGAGTAGCCGGTGCCCGCCACGATGATGGTCTTGGCGTCGAAGTTGAGCATGACGGCCGCGTCGCCGTCGACGCCGTCGGCCTCCTTGGTGGTGGTGTAGTCGGGCGCGGCGAATACCACGATGTCGGGGCGGCCGAAGTTTTCGAGCTCGTCCGCCGTGGGCCGCACGAGCAGCTGGCTGATGAAGAGGGCCTGGCTGGCGCGCTCGCAGATCACGATGACCTTGCGCGCGTAGGCGCGGTCGGCGCCGGCGTAGGCGCGAACGACGAAGAGCTCGCGCTCGGACAGGTGGGCGGCTACGTTGCCGTAGAGGCGCTCGTAGGTCTCGACATCGATCGGACGGTTCTGCGGGCTGTCCCAGTTCACGTTTTCGTGTGCCACGGGAGCATCGACGATATAGCGGTTCTGGGGGGAGCGGCCGGTGTACTTGCCGGTTTCGACCATGAGGGAGCCGGATGCGGTGAGGACGCCCTCACCTGTGCTTACGGCGTGCGCGATGAGCTGGGCCGGGCACCAGTCAACATGCACGCGCTCCCGGTCTGCGGTGATACCAAGATCCTGAAGAACGGTTCCAATCATGACCTACCACTCCTTATTCGAAGGTATGTAATGCACCTTGCATTCGCATGGGCTCCACTATGCCAAAGCGAAGTGCCTGCAGCGCATAACAAATCGGTCAAAGCGATAGGTTTATAGGGAAACGGCGAATGAGACCGTTCTTCTTGTCATTATGCTTACAGTGTGGTAAACGCCTGCGCGTCGACTGGGCGCAGCGAAGCGTCCACGGAGTCGAAGGAGGCCATCTTGCCGGCGGCTGTGAGCAACCGGGCGCATCCCCCGAGGTCGACTCCGGTAAAGGTGCCCGTGGCGATGGTGGCGCCGTCGGGCGATACGGCGCGCACGCATCGGCCGCGATAGGCGAGGCGCTCGTTGTAGGCGTCGACGATGCCGGTGAGGGGCGCGGCATCCGCATCCGCCTGCTCGATTGCGCCGCGCCAGTCGTCCGTGGTCTCGAGCACGCGCGCGCGGATGGACCGCGCGAGGTCATCGTGGCCGGGGAGGGGGGAGGCGCGCAGGCAGTCATCCAGGCTCGAGACGGGCAGGGCGCCGTCGACGCGTTCGATGCGGCGCGGCGCGTGGTAATTGATGCCGATGCCGCATACGGCGATGGTCTCGGATGAATTCGCCCGCGCCTCCACGAGGATGCCGCCGAGCTTGCCGTCTGCGGACACGATGTCGTTGGGCCATTTGAGCGAGAGCCCGCTCGCGCCCGCCTCCTCGAGCGCGCGCAGGACGCCCAGGCCGCATGCGACGGGCAGTCCGGGCAGCACGCGCGCGGGAATGGGCGCGCGCAGCAGGATGGAGAGGTAGAGGCCGCCGTCCGGCGAGGCCCAGCTATGGGCGCGGCGCCCTCGGCCCGAGGTCTGGACGCGTGCGCGCAGCGCCGTTCCGTGACCTGCACCGGCGGCGGCGCGTTCGAGCAGCTCGATATTGGTGGACCCCACCTCGTCTAAAACGATGAGGTCGCTTCGATCGTATGCGCTGGCGTCCATGTATCCTCCTTGAACCCGGGTTGCGAGGGGCATTGTACTCCCGTTTCACCGCGCTCGCGCGGCGCCCGGCGCGAGAGGCGCCGACGGCCGATGCGCCCCGCCGTGCGATTCGACGCGCTCGCCCGCGTGCGGCGTTCGGGCGTTCTGCGAATCGGGTACCATGGAGAACGTGCGCCATACGGCGCCTTGTGACAAGGAGGAACGTACTCATGGCATATGACCGTAATTGCCGGGGCTCCGACCGTACGGAGCGTCGAGGCGACCGCAAGAACGAGCGCGCCCGGGAGGCCGAGCTCCACACCAAGAAGATGGCAGACGCTTACGCCAAGGAGATCGAGCGCTGCATCGCCGGCCTTGCGGTCTACGATGCCTCGCCCGCGGTGGACGCCGAGGGCTGCGTACCGTCCGTGAGCGTGGTCGACCAGGACAGCGTGGCGACGATCTTGGAGAACGGCCGCGGGCGCGCCCAGTTCTGCGATATGGCCGTGCTCGATTTCGCTTCGTTCACCACGCCGGGCGGCGGCTACGCGCGCGGCTCCATGGCGCAGGAGGAGGCCCTGTGTGCCGAATCGTTCCTGTATAACGTGCTCAAGAGCCAGGGTGGCTGGTATGGCGAGAACCGTCGTCGCCATATCAACTGCAATCTGTATAAGAATCGCGGCATGGTGGCGCCCGCCGTGCGCTTCACGCGCGACAAGATCCATGCGTACGCCGACGTGCTCGTGGTGGCGGCGCCGAACGCCCGTCGCGCGCGCGAGGAGTACGGTGTGAAGGACGATGTCCTGCGCGATGCGATGCGCGACCGCATCCGCTTCGCCCTGGCGCTCGCCGACGCCGCGGGCCGCGAGAAGCTTGTGCTGGGCGCATTCGGCTGCGGCGTTTTCGGTTGGGAGGCCGTGGAGGTGGCCGAGATGATGCGCGCCGAGCTGGCGAGCGGCGCGCATCGTGCCAAGGAGGTCTTCGTGGCGGTGCCGCGCACGCGCTTCGATGAGAATTTCGCTCAGTTCGCCCACGTGTTCGCCGCGTTCCCCGAGGCCGTCGACGCCCCGTATGCACCGGCGCCCGTAGAGGAGAAGCCCGCCGTGAGCGAGGAAGAGGAAGACGACGACTGGCGCAAGTACCTGTAGCGCACGCGCAGGAGGCCCGCGCCGCCCGCCCTCAGCGAGCACCCTTCGGGGTGCTCTTTTTTTAGGGAGGGCCGCAGGCGGGATGCGCCGGTGTCGAATGGGCGTAAGATAGGCGCATCGCATGGAAACCATGGCCGCGCGCAAGCGGCTCGAATGAAACGGGGGCGGGCATGGGCCGTCTGGGCTATATCGTACGGTGCATCGCGCATATGGATTACGGCGCGCTGTTCGAAACGGTCGGCGAGGTGCATAGGCGCAGCGGCAAGAACCGCGTGGGCCTGTTCTTCGATATCGTGAAGTGCGGCTTCAAGTACGGGGCGGGCTACAAGGATTACCTGCTGCTTGAGTTCGAAACCATGACCGAGGCGCAGCGTGCGACGTTTGTGACCCGCGGTGTGAACAACACGATCGTGAGCATGCTCAACGACCCTGCGTACTACCATATCTTCGATAACAAGAACGAGTTCTATACCGCCTTCGCCGAGTACCTGCACCGCGACTGGCTCGACTTCGGCGCCGCTACCAAGGACGAGGCGTGCGCCTTCCTGGAGGCGCGCGAGCAGATCATCGCGAAGCCCCGCGACGCCTCGTGCGGCGTGGGCGTGGAGAAGCTCGCGCGGGCCGATTTCGAGACGGTCGACGCGATGTACGATTATCTGAAGCGCGCCGATGCCGACCTTATCGAGGACGTGGTGGTCCAGCATCCCGATATGGCGCGCATCAATCCCGGCTCCGTCAATACCATCCGCGTCTACACGGTGCTTGCGGACGGCGAGGCCAACGCCGTGTACGCGTGCATCCGCATGGGCAACAGCGACCGTCCGGTCGATAACATCAATGCGGGCGGCATGTACTCGCCGGTCGATATGGAGACGGGCAAGATCGCCGGTCCCGCGTGCGACAAGCAATTCCGCGTATACGAGGCGCATCCCCGTACGGGCACCGTGCTTACGGGGTACCAGATCCCGCTGTGGAACGAGTCCATCGCCATGTGCTGCGCGGCCGCCCATAAGGTGCCGCAGATGGGCTATCTGGGATGGGATGTCGCTATCACCGAAGACGGGCCGCTGCTCATCGAGGCGAACAACATGCCCGGCCATGACGCCTTCCCGCAGATGCCCTCGCAGGCGCCGGACAAGATCGGTTTCAAGCCGCAGCTCCAGCGCTATATCAAGGGGCTGTAGCCAGGCTGGCGGCTCCGCGTGCGAGTAGGGGGCGCCCGCGCATCGTGGTAACGCGATGCGCGGGCGCCTTTTCGTTTTGATGGCCGCAAGACGAGCGGTGGAGGCGGCGTGCGGGCCGATTGCCGGTTGCGAGCGGGCGATCACGGGGTCGGACGGGGCGCGCGAGTGCGAACGTGCCCGCGGGCCGCCGCCGGCTCGATGGCCGAGCGAGGTGATCGGGGCGCGCGAGTGCGTGGCGGCCGTCTGCGTGCAGGGTCGGACGGGGTGCGCGTCGGTCGAACGTGCCCGTGCGCGACCGCCGGCTAGCGCTTCATGAACACGTACGTGGCGCGCGTTCCGCCCTCGTGCGAGAGTGCGGGATCGAAGGCGAACCCGACGTCGAAGCGCTTGAGGTCCTCGAGGCACCCGGCGCCCGTCTCGGCCATCCAGCGCACCATGGATCCGCGCGCGGTCTTGCTTTCGGTTGATTTCTGCACCGGCTTGCCGTTTCGCAAGCTGCTCGAGAACACGCAGGTAGCTACTGGTGTTTCTGCTGAGATGCAGGGGAGCACCGCTTTGGAGTACTCGGCGCTCGCCAGGTTGACGACCTCGGTGCCGTCGCTGGCGCAGATGCGTTCCGCCAGGCGCCGGCCCCAGAAGGCGTAGAGGTTGCGCGCGTCGTCGATGGCGAGTTTGGCGCCCATCTCAAGCCGGTAGGGTTGAACGGCGTCGAAGGGGCGCACGCAGCCGTAGAGTGCGCTGAGGATCCATAGGTGCTCCTGTAGCCATTCGAGCGCGTCATCGCCCAGCACGTGCGCCGCCATGCTGCGGTATTGGATGCCCGTATACGAGAAGACGGCGGGGCCGACGCGCCGAGAGGTCTCGGCGTCGTCGAGTTCGCGCGCGTCCGCGACGGGGTGGAAATCGTGCAGGCGCTCGACGTTTTCAGCCAGCAGCTTGTCGCTCACGGCCCAGAGGCGCTGCAGGCCCTCGGCGCCCTCGTTCTGCTCGACGGCTCGTAGCTCGTCGACGATGCGCGCGGTCTCTCGCGGGAACGGCGGGATGCCGCGCGGGGCGAAGGCATCGCCGTCCACGTTCATCTGCTTCGCGGGCGAGATGATGGCTTGTATCACGGGATGCTCCGATTCTGATTCGAGGGTTTTCGGGAACTGCGGGATGTGTATCTGCCGAAATTGTAACCGCTAACAGCTTTGTTGGATTGCACGCATCCAGCTGTTGGCGCATCGGCCGGATTTCTTGGAATTGCACGATGCCCGCCGGATGCGCTGGTACGGTCGAATCATGGATATCGTGTTTTGGGGCATATCGGCTTTGCGCATGTACCGCATTCCTCCGTTTCTCCGCGGGGATCTGGCGGCGCGCTTCGATCGGGAGCATCTCCTGCATCGTCCGTCGAGGGTCGATCAGTCCGCCGTCGATCTTATCGGACGACCCGTCCACGTTATGGTGCGCTCCCGCGCGGACCGCTGGAGTCTCAAGCACGCGAAGATGCACCTGTGGGGTGGCGATATTCCCGTTGGCGCCATTGAGGAATGCGGCCCCTATGCGTCCTGCGCCACGCCGGCTTTCGCGCTTTTGCAGCTCGCGCCATTCGTCTCGCAGATTCATCTGTGCATGCTGCTGCACGAAGTATGCGGAGGCTTTACGGTGTGCGAATTGCCCGGGTGCGTGCGCGACGAGTTGCAGGTCCTCGTGGGGAGGGGATGGCATGGCAGCGAGGGTTGGCGACCGGTGTTGGACAGCGCGGGCCGTTTGACCGATCTTTGGCAGCGCCCTGCGTGCATCGACGTGGATGGCGTTGCACGGTTTGCCGCGTGCAACCAGGGTGCTCGAGGGGGCTTGCGACTCCTGCGCGCTACGCAGGATTACTTCGGATGCGCTCGGTCGCCGTTCGAGG
>NZ_JADNJJ010000130.1:0-2324 GCF_015554865.1 Collinsella sp. D33t1_170424_A12
CACCGCGTTCTGGGAGCTCTATTATTCCGACTCTATCCTCGACACCGAGAAGTATCTGGTGAATGCCGACTTCCTCAAGTGGGAGGAAGAGAACTTCGACATGCTGCGCAACGCTAAGGTAATTGGCGGCACTCCCGCCAAGACCGCTACGCTGGCAGCTGGCAACGGCATTAACGGTGCTAATCCTGCAACTGGCGAGCAGAATGCCTACGGCTTCTCTTGCTTCAACAACGCAGGTGACGAGGGCATCATCTCGATGCGCAACCCGGCATACTCCGACAAGACCATCGAGTTCACGCTCGATAACGCTATCGGCTGCACGAGCGAGGGCGAGTACAAGGTCGCTCTCGACCATGTGTACACCGAGGGCGACAGGGAGGCTGCTGAGGCTCCCAAGACGGTTACCAAGGGCAACAAGGTCAGCATGACCCTCAATCCCGGCGAGACCCAGATCTGGCACCTCACCAAGAAGGGCGACACTGAGGCTCCGGCCCTTAATCGCCTGTATGCCGAGAACAACACCACGCTTCGCGTTCAGACCAACGAGCACGTCAAGAACGCCGCTTTCGAGGTGACCGTTGATGGCAAGAAGGTCGACGCCAAGGTTGCCAAGGCTTATGCCGACCTCATGACCTTCGACATCACCCTCGCCGAGGCTCCCGCCGATGGTGCCAAGGTTGAGGTCAAGGCTACGGCTGGCGAGGATTACACCGGCAACAAGCTGACCGCCAGCATCGCTCGCGACTTCCACATCGATGGCGTCGTGGCTCGCGCTGCCAACGTCTCCACTGAGACCATTGCTGCTTCTGATGCAAGCTTCGAGGGTCCCAACGGCTTCACCGTAACGGCTACGGCCCCCGTCGCTACCGACACCGTCCTGGTTTCCCAGGGTGACCAGTGGTCGCTCGGCGTTAACGCCGAGGGCAAGGCGGTCTTTACCGTCAACGGTGCGACCGCCGCGTCTGAGGACGTTGTGGCTGGCACCGCGACCATCACCGGCGTTCGTGAGAACAACGGCATGCTCAAGGTGTATGTCAACGGCGTGCTTTCCGGCTCCCAGTACGACGCCCAGAAGGTTGCCAACTACAGCGTGAAGCAGGCCGATATCACTGCTAAGGCTGGTATCGCCGAGGTCGTCGTGTACGACAAGACTCTGTCCTACGATGAGGTTCCGGCATCTCCGCTCGAGAACCTCATCAATACCGTTGAGGCTCTGAAGGACAAGGTCACCGCCGAGTCCTGGACCGCCGCCAACATGGATGCCCTGCTGGCTGCCGCTAAGGAGGCCCTGAAGGGCACCGACGCAGCAGCTCAGCAGAAGGCTTATGACGAGCTGCTCGCTGGTTACAACAAGCTTGTTCCCGGCGTTGGCGAGGCCAAGATGGTCAACCGTGCGCTGAACAAGGAAGCTTCTGCTGCCTGGAAGAGCGACAACAGCAACGCCGCTGGAAACAACGACATGCCTATCAACAAGGCTGTCGATGGTGTGAAGAACACCACTCAGCAGTATGGCGAGTTCGGTGACGATAACAGGGCCGAGAGCTCCTACCTGCAGGTCGACCTCGGTGCTGTTCAGAATGTGACGAGCATCAACCTGTATCGTTACTATCAGGATAGCCGTACGTATCCGAACACGACGATTGTCCTGTCCAAGGATAAGACGTTCGACGAGAATGACGTTATCGTCTACAACTCAGATGCCGAGAACAAGAACGGTTTCGGCGCTGGCAAGGATCAGGCATATGCCGAGACCTCCGCTGGCAAGACGTTTGAGGTTAAGGCGGGTACGCAGGCTCGCTACGTCCGTGTCTACATGAACGGTAACCAGCGCGCCAACGCTACTGGCAATACCAACCATATTGTCGAGCTCGAGGTCATGGGTCCCGAGAAGGTCACCCTGGACGATCCGTTCGGCATTGACGGTCTCGAAGCGCTCATCGCCCGCGGCAAGACTGCGGTCGAGAACGCTGGCAAGTACACGCCCGAGAGTATCGACGCTCTGAAGACCAAGCTCGCAGCGGCTGAAACGCTCGCCGAGAAGGTTCGCAAGGAGATCGAGTCCGGTAAGTTCGAGACCACTTACGGTGAGTTCAACACCACGCGTGACGAGCTCCAGGCTGCTCTCAACAACCTCGTAACCGCCGAGCCCGAGCCCGAGGTCGACAAGTCCGCGCTCCAGGCCAAGTACGACGAGGTCAAGGGCCTCAAGGCCGACGGCTACACCGCCGACTCCTGGAAGGCCTTCGCTGCCGCCCGCGACACCGCGAAGCGGATCCTCGACAGCGACAAGGCGGGCCAGGCCGACGTCGACCTCGCGCTGCAGA
>NZ_JADNJJ010000131.1:0-16919 GCF_015554865.1 Collinsella sp. D33t1_170424_A12
TGAGGAAGTCGGCATTCACCAGATACTTCTCGGTGTCGAGGATAGAGTCGGAATAATAGAGCTCCCAGAACGCGGTGCCGCGCGTACCCTGCATGAACAGGTAGTTGCGGAACTGCTCGCCGTCCATGGACTTAGCCGTGATGCCCGTATCCTCTTTGCCATAGATCGGGTCATGGTTGTACACGTTGGCCAGCGGGAATTGGAACTGATGATTCTTGATGAAGTCGTAGTACACACCGTCGCGATAGGTGAGCATCGCGTTCATCTTGTCAGTAAGCTGCCCGTGGTTGTAGCGCTCGCCGCGGTCTGCGTTGCACTGCATCCACACAGAGTTGGAGAACTGCAGATACCAGGGGCTGGGGTTCACATAGCAAGTAAGTGAAATCCAGAAATTGGGCAGACCCAGCTCATCGGCACGGTCCTGTACATTGGAGAGCAGCAGGCACCACTTCTCCCACATGTCGGTCACATGGAAGTAGCCGTTGGGACCACCATACATATGCTGATGGGCCGCATCGTAACCAGCGACGTTCTCACCCGTAGCAAACGAGCCGAACTGGCCACGGTTAATAAAGCCGTCCCACTTCCAGTAGCTCACGCCGTAGTTCTCCATCATATCGATGGCGAACTCCTCGAACTTCTTCACATAACGAGTGTCGGCGACGTCGATGGAACCACCAGACTTGGAACCATTGCCGGCCTTCGTGATGATATCCGCGAGCTGACCGAAATAGTTGTAGCCGCCGCGAGGGCCAATCCACACACCGAAGCTCGAGCCGAGCTTCTTTACAAGGCTGGAAGACTCGTTCAGCGTGCCGCCGAACTTGCTGTTAATCTGCCAGAAACCAGCAGTATTTACCTCGTTAGCAGGGCCGTTGCGTTCAATATCGATCTGAGAGGTCAAGGTGTTGGCATACTGGCGATATTGATTCCAGCCATCGTCAACAACATAGTTCTCGATCGGGCGAACGCCGGTCTCAGAGAAGTTCTTATCAATGTCGTAGAACGACTTGACGATGTTCTCGTTGTTGATGCGCATCATATTGTCGAACCAGGAGTTGTACTGGATACGGAACTCGCTGGGCTCGGAGATGCTGGTGATGTAGGCGTAGAAGTCCGTCTGGATGAGATTGAGGTCGAGGGTGTTCGCATGGGTCGCACCGCTCACCGTCTGCCAGGAGACATACTCGCCTTCATCGTTCAGGCCAGTATAGGTTGCAGCGTCATCACGTGCGAAATCCTTGAAGTTCTTGCCAGACCAATAACGCGCACGACCGGTATCGCTCACGATCTGCGTATCGGCAACGGGGAACTCGGAACCGAAGAACATGCCGTTGGCATAGAACGGCTGGCCCAGGATCGACTTCTCCATGTCCATTTCAACGACGCCGCCGGCGTTCGTGGGAATGGTCCACTGCTGGGTGTCCTCGACGCCGCTCAGGTCAAGATGCTCGCCATCGATATACTTCAGGCGAATATCCTGATCCTCAGACTTTACCTCGATCCACTTGCGCATGAAGTGGTCACCGTTGTACATAACGGCCTTGAGCTCAACCGCAGCGTTACCCTCACCGAACTTGGCGGGCTCAAATGCAAAGGTGATGAGCTTACCAGTCTTCTCAACGTCCTGGATTGTGGCGGTGGTGTCCATCACAACGGGATCGCCGGCGAGCTTCATGGCAGAAGCCTTCAAGATGCCGCCGCCGGTCTCGGGTACGGAGTCGAACTTCTCCTTGAAGAGATCGAGCTCGGCGCCGGCGGCGAAACCACCGTTGCCATCGAGAACCTTGATGCCCACGTAACGACCGGTCACAGCCTCATCAAGACCGCAGTAGACCATCTTGTGGCTACCGTTGGCATAGGCGCCGGCGTAGCTAACCTCGCAAGTGTCCTTGAGGTTCTTCTCGTCGAACAGGCCTTCCTTGGTATTGGAGGCGTACACAGCGTACTTCTTGAAGTTGCCGTTGGTGGAAGCGCCCTCTTTGCGGCCTGCATAGCCGACCGTCTGGAACGCAACGTCCTTCTGAGCGTCGCCGCGATCGATCGTGATCGTCGCGGGCATGTTCACCGGCTGGCCATTTTCATAGTTGCAATGCCAGTAGGAGTTCAGATTGCCGTCGATGAGAGCCTTGATGCCCTGGCCGTCGCCAGAACCCTTATCGGAGTTGGTCGTGATGGACCACTCGCCGGCTTCGACAGCCTCGGGATGAACTATGGATTTACCAGACTCATCGAAGAAGTCAATCTCCGCGATGTTGGCAAACTTGCCGTTCATCGAGGTGTCGCCCTTATCACTCTGCCAATGGTAAGAGTCCGTTACTGCAATGCGAATCTTCTGAGCGGTAATAATGGAGGGAAGGGTAACGTCCTGCTTTCCATCCTCTTTACCCTTTTTAAATTCGCCTTCGTAGGCATCGACCCAGGCCTTGCCGTCCCACTTCTGGATCTTATAGTTCCAGATCTGGCCCGTGCAATGATAGTGAGCGGACCCGTCGTAACGGGGGACATAGCTAAACGACTTGAAGGAGCGGTTGGCACCGAAGTCAATCTCGAACCAAATGTCCTTATTGGCGGTCTCGGTAGAAGCCCAGTATGTATCGTTCTTCCCGTCAATCGCCTTGGCCGCAAGAGCCTGCTCGGTAGCATCGTAGCTCGACGCCGTCACTGTAATGTTGGCAGCCTCGGCAGCAGCACCCGACTTCACGCTCGTCAAGGGCTTCTGGGGCTCCTGGCGCGCGGCTTCGAACATGCCCTCAATGAGGAATTCCTCAGATTTTGCTCCCGGAACAATCTGGGTCTTACCCAGCTTGTTGTCGATGAGCGTCGTCTTCAGCTTTCCGTCCTTGAAGCTGAACGTTCGGGCGAATGCATCGTTGCCGATGGTGATGCTCTTGCCAGCGTCGGTCTTTACCTCAACGTTGCCGTACCCGGACGCCGCAAACGCGGGGGCCGAGAAGCCGAGGATACCGACCATGGCAGCGGTTGCTGCAGCCGACATAAATGTGCACCGTTTCATTCGCACCTCCCTTCTCCTTTGGAGGCTCGAGCATGGGTTCATGCACCCCCAGCGCCTTTCGGCATAAGCCCCCAACTTATAAAAACATCTCAACAGTACCAAGTCGCTCCATCAACCCTTCGGCAAACGTCCAGGAGCCCCGCAGGCGGCCTCTTTTCCGCTGTGAACGGTCTTCAACTGGTATGTACCAGATAACGTGTTCGAAGCATTGACCTTATCTTTTGTAAACTGGTATTAATTTTTAAAACAGGTAACGGTTACACAGAACCACCCGGGGCGACCCCTCCGATATCGCTTACATAAAAAAGCCCCCCGCATCGATCTCCTAAAAGACAGATGCGGGGGGCTTCCGTGCGAGGCACCCTCGGATGGAGGCCCTCATCACATGCGAGAGGGTGATTATGTCGCCAGATCAAGGCCCCCATCGAAGGACGCCTCGCACGGGTGGGAAGCCAAGGCTCCCCACCCTTCAATCAAAGCACTAGCGGCGGCGCTTCACAACAGCACTAGCGCCAAGCGCGGCAACACCGGCAAGGGATGCAGCCGCGAGCGCGATCATCGAGGGATCGCCCGTCTGAACGAGCGAGCCGTTCGAACCCGGCTTGCCAGAGGGCTTGCCGCCCTGGTCAGTCGGCTTGTCCGAGGGGTTCTCGGGCTTGACGTCCGGCTTCTCGCCGGGCTTGTCCGGGTTGGTGCCCGGATCCTGGGCCTTCTCCCACGTGGCGGTAAGAACCAGGTCGCCCTTCACAGCGGCATCGAAATCGTACGCCGCGTCGCCGTTGAACCAGCCCCTGAAGACGTAGCCCTCGCGGGTGGGATCGGCGGGCTTGGCAACCTTCTGGCCCTCGAGGACCTTCACCGTTGCGGTCTCCATACCCTCGTAACCATAGTCAAAGGTCACGGTGTACTCAACCGGCTGGGGATCGGGCTTGACGAGCTCGAGCGCGTCGATGGCAGCCTTCAGCGCCTCACGAGCGTTGATGACATAGCTCATAGGCTTGTCGGTCGCGCCGCCCTCGATGGTTGCCACGACCTCCTTGGCAGCAGCCAGCGGGGCCTTCAGATCCTCGATGGAGTCGGACGTGTAGTCGTCCTTATTCTCCAGCGCGGTCTCGGCCTGGGCGATGAGGGCCTTCAGGCCAGCCAGGCCATACGGATCGGCGGAAAGGCGGGCGCCCATAACCTGGAGCTCCACGATGTGGTTCTCCTTGCCGCCGTCCTTCACGCCATGGCCATACAGGCGCATATAGCGAGCCTTCACGGGCTTATCGCCCTCGGCGTCGCCGTACAGCACCTTGCCGTTGGAAGACTCGGCGTACAAGGCGTCGCCCGTAAGCTTGCCCTCGCCAAGGCCGTACAGATCCTGGTCGCCAGAGTAGTAGAGAACCTGGGCGTCGGAGAAGTCTGCCTTATTTGCAACCACGACGGCGGTGCCGTTGTAGGTACGGCTATCCTGCCAATAGCGCCACAGGTTCACAGCGTCGATGCGGCACGTCTCGCCAAGGTCGAGCTCCATATAAGAGCCGGCGGCCTTATTGTCGTTACCGAAGATGGCGTAGCTGCCGGTATTGATCCTGCCGTCGGTGGCAACGGACAGCGGGCTTCCACTATTGGTAACCGGGGTATCGGTGGCACCATCGACCCAGGCGGCGGAGAGCTCGGCCCCGGTGGCAAGGTTCATCACCGTGCGCGGAATGAGCTTGCCATAGGCCTCGAGCAGGTTGTCATACGCCTCGGCCTTAGCAGCGGCATCCGTGCCCGCAAGGGCCTTCTTACCGGCCGCGAGCAGGGCGTCCATGCCTGCGGCGTTCCAGGACTCCTCGGTGAAGCTACCCTTCTCCGATTCGATCTTGGCGATCAGCTCGGCCAACGGGGAGGCGGGCACCTCGTCGTAACCCAAAGACGTGTTGTACACGACAACGTTGCTAGCATCGGAACCGGCGACGATCTTACCAGCCTTCATGGGAACGAAGGCCTTCTCGGCATCGTAGTTGGAGCCGGCGATCTTGCCGTCAACGTAGATCTTCACCATGCCGTTATTCTCGCGAACACCGGTGATGACGTTGTCGCCCTCGACAAGCGCAACGTCAGCCGTGGCGGATACGCCCGCAACTGTGAAGACGGCCTTGCCCTCGGCGTTCACGGACAGGGACCACTGATCGCCCTGAGACAGCACGGTGGCGTTCTTCAGCGCACCGTCGACCGTGGCGGTCGCGGCAAAGCCGTTGTCGCCCTCGATGCTGCGCTTGGCAGCGGAGAGCTCGGCCTTTGCAGCCAGCTTCTCAGCCTTGGCTGCAACGCCGTCGGCGTAGTGCTTGGCGTCGAGGGAGCCCTCGAGCTTGTTGTTCGCCGAGTCGATGCCGGCAACGGCCTTGACCTCAACGGTCGCGTCGTCGGACATGGCCTCGGACAGCGTGATATCGAAGGTCTTCAGGTCGGCATAGGCCTTGACAGCGTCCTTGCCCAGCTCGACCTTCTTACCGTCGACGGTCACCTCGAAGCCCGCGCCGGCAACGTGCTCGGAAGCCTGAACGCGAACGGTCGTGCTGTTCTCAACGGAGATGTTCGACAGCGCGGGAGCGGTCTTGTCAGCCTTCTGGCTGAGGTGCCAGATCTGTACCTCGCCCGGCTTGAGGGCCACCTCGACGGTGGAGCCAGCGGCAAAAGAGTCAGCAGACTCCGCGATGGCGTCACCGTTGGCGGTATAGGAGTGATCGATCACCTTGTGCCAGGTGCCCTTGGCCTTCGCGCCAATGGCATCGTCCAGCTTGAAGGAGATGGTCTTGTTCTGGGCAGACGGGTTGCGCATCGAGATGATGCCCTCGGTGCCCTCGATGTTGAAGCCGGCAAAGCCGTATGCATCCTGCGTGCCGGCAGCCTGGCTCACGCCGCCATCGAGCGTAGCGGTGGTGTCGGGGTTGCCTCCGATCATCTTCGCGTTGCGAAGTATGTCGAAGTTGCCCTCCTCCCATGCGAGGAAGTCGGCATTGATGAGGTACTTCTCCTCATCGAACAGCGAATCGGAGTAGTAGAGCTCCCAGAACGCGGTACCGCGCGTACCCTGCATGAACATGTAGTTGCGGAACTGCTCGCCGTTCATAGAGGCGGCGGTGATGCCGGTGCCCTCTTTGCCGTAGATGGGATCGTGGTTGTACACGTTAGCCAGCGGGAACTGGAACTCGTGCTTCTCCACGAAGTCGTAGTAGCAGCCGTCGCGATAGGTGAGCATATTGTCCATCTTGTTGTTCAGGACGGAGTTCCAACGCTCGCCGCGGTCGGCAACGCACTGCAGCCACACGGAGTTGGACCACTGCAGGAACCAGGGGCTCGGGTTCACATAGCAGGTCAGCGAGATCCACAGGTCCTCGATGCTCTAGGCGTCGGCGGTATCCCACACGCGCTCGAACAGGACGATCCACTTCTCCCACAGGTCGGTGGCATGGAAGTAGCCATGGGGGCCACCGTACATATGATGATGGTTCTCGTCGTAGCCCACAACGCCGTCACCGGAAGCAAAGGTGCCGTACTGGCCACCATCGGCGAAGCCGTCCCACTTCCAGTAGTTGACGCCGTAGTCCTCCATCCACTTCACGGCCATGTCGCTGAAGTTGTCGACATATCGCTGGTCGGCAACGTCGATGGAGCCGCCGGCCGCGGAGCCCTTGCCCGCAGCCTGGATGATGTTAGCCAGGTTGCCGTTGTAGTTATAACCACCACGCGGGCCGATCCACACGCCGAAGTTGGAGCCAAGCTTGTTCACGAGCTCGGAGGAGGGCGTAAGGCCCTCGGGGAACTTGTTGTTGAACTGCCAGAAGCCTTCGGTGTTCACACCGAGCTTGCCGCCGAGGGGGCCGTTGCGGCGCAGATCGTCACCAGAGGTGTACTGGCTCTCGGTCTGACGGTACTGGTTCCAGCCGTCGTCCACGACATAGGACTCCAGCGGACGCACGCCCGTCTCGGACAGGTGCTTGTCCACGGCCTGGAAGGACTCGATGATGTTCTCGTCGTCGATGAACATCATGTTATCGAACCAGGAGTTGTACTGGATGCGGAACTCGCTCGGCTTGGAGATGCTCGTGATATAGGCGAAGAAGTCGCTCTGAATGAGGTTCATATCGGAACCATCGGAGTGCGTGGCGCCGCACACCGTCTGCCAGGAGACGTACTTGCCATCGGTGGTGAGCTGGTTATCGCGCTTGAAGTCCTCGAAATTCTTACCGGTCCAGTAACGGGAGCGGCCCAGGCCGTCCGCAATCTGGGTATCGGTCTCGGGGAACTCGGAGCCAACAAACATGCCGTTGATGTAGATGGGCTGGCCAAGCGTCGCCTTGGCGGCATCCATGGCTACAACGCCGGAGTTCTTGGGGATAGACCAGGTCTTGTCGCCTTCCTTGGTAACAAGGTGCTCGCCGTCGATGAAGTTGATGCGAGCGGTCTTGTCCTCAAGCTTCACCTCGAGGAACTTGCGCATGAAGTGGTCGCCGTCGTACATGACGACCTTCTCCACCACGGTACCGTTGCCATTGCCGAACTGGGCGGGAGCAAAGGTGAAGGTGATCATCTTGCCCGGCTTGTCGGCGGTATCGGAAACCTCGGTCTTCTGCAGCTCGAGCTTGCTGGAAACAAAGCCCTTCGCCTCGCCCTCGGGAACCGACGTGAACTTCTCGGCATACAGATCGATCTCGGAGCCAGCCGCGAAGTTGCCGTTTGCGCCCTCGGTGACGCGGAAGCCCACATAGCGACCATTCTGGGCCTCGTTAAGGCCGAAGTAGATCATCTTGGGGGTCTGTCCGTCGTATGCGCCGGCGTAGTCGACCTTGAAGGAGCCCTTCTTGTTGGCGGCTTCATAGAGCTTGGCCTTGTCGTTGGAGACGTAGAGTTCGAACTTCTTGACGTTGCCGTTCGAGGCCGCGCTGCCCTTGCGGCCGGCGTAGCCCACCGTCTGGAAGGAGGAGCTTGCACCCTGGCCACGGTCGATGGTGATATCGACCGGCATCTTGCTCTGGTTGCCGGTGCCGTTCTCGTTGTAACGAGAATGGAAGTACGTGTCGAAGTTGCCGTCGATCAGCGCAGCGGCACCGCCGCCGTCGCCATTCTGCACGGAATTGGCCTCGGCGGTCCAGTTGGCGGCAGCCGTGGAGGTGAGAACACTCTCGCCAGCAGCGTTCTTCGCATCGAACTCGGCAACGTTGATCGCCGTGTTGGCCTTATTGGCATCCCAGTGATGAGACTCGGTTGCCTTCAGGCGCAACGCGGTGGTCTTGACAGCGTCCTTGAGCTCGACCGTGGTCTTGCCGGATGCGTTGAAATCGCCCTTGGAAGCCTCGACCCACTGGTCACCCTTCTTGTACTCAAGGACATACTTCTTGATACGGCCGGTGCAATCCCAGTTATTGCCGTTTGCGACGCGCGGCGTGTACTCGAAGGACTTGACCGTCTTCTCGCCGCCGAAGTTGACGACCAGCCACTGGCCGCCGGCGGTATCGACGGAGCACCAATACGTAGCAGGATTGCCATCGATGGCGTTCGCCGCGGCATTGCCCTCCTCCTGCATCGTCGAGGAAACCTCGACCGTGGCGCGCGAAACGGCGCCACCCTGGGGCTTGACGCTCGTAAGCGCCTTATCGGGCTCTACACGCGTGCTCTCGGCGAGCTGCTCGATGTAGAACTCCTCGGAACCGTCTTGCGGAGCAAGCTTGGAACCGCCGAGAATGTTGTTGATCTCGGTCGTCTTCAGTTTGTTCCCGGCAGTGCTGAATGTACGAGAAAGAGCGCCGTTACCGATGGTGATGCTATCGCCACCCTGCTTAACGGTCACCGCGCCGTAACCGGAACCCGCCGCAAAAACGGGAGCCGAGAAACCAAGCACGCCAACCATAGCAACGGCCGCAGCTACTGCAAATCTACCTCGCCTCATTCGCACCTCCTTTCCACTCGGGAGGACCGACGCCCTGCGGCATCGCTCTCGGTGCGGTCGCCGCATCGAGACATACATCCCCCAGCTTATAAACCCACCCAGCATATACGTAAATGGAACCATGTTCGGCGAACGGTAATATCTCGGCAGTGAACGGTATTCTTTTTTCGATAAACGGTGTGTCAACTGGTTATAACCAGAGACCAAATCAGTCATTTAACCTTACACTATTTCTAACTGGTATGAACCTATAGCACAAACTCTTGAACATATGTAGGGAAATTTTGCTGACTACCACCCTTTTAACGGCCAAATGAGGGCGAAAGGACGGACGGTCGGGCTACAATACCGAACGCCTCCCGCTTTTCCGCAGCCCCTTTCGGACTAAAAGCGGGAGGCGTTTTCGTATGGGCTTGGAGCACGAGGCCCGGCCCGGCTTGCCGTCGGAAATCCGCGCAAGCGCGGCGCCCGACGGCTTTTCTCACAGCGAGGCCGCGCGGGGACTGCCAGGAAAAGTGCCTGTCCCCTTTCCGAGAGGGGCGGCGAAAAAGGAGGGGGCCGACCCGGAAGCCGGCCCCCTCGCGTCGGGATATGTCCGTGCTCAGAAAAGTGCCTGTCCCTTTTCTGAGCATGTCCCTTTTCTGAGCGCGCCTGCGCTACGCCAGGTCCTGCAGGGCGATCGGGCTCATGCCGTCCGTCGCGGCCTCGCACGTATGGGAGGCGCGCTCGGCCTCGAGGGCGGCCACGAAGGCGTTGGCGGCCGAGAGCGCCGTCACGCAGGTCACGCCGCGGCGCACGGCTTCGGTGCGGAGCTTGTAGCCGTCGCCGCGCGAGCCCGGGCCATAGGGGATGTTGATCATGAAGGCGATCTCGTCGCGCGCCACCAGGTCGAGCACGTTGGGATGCTCGCCGTTGCGCGGGCCGCTCACCTTCTCCACCACCTCGCAGGGAACGTTGCCGCCGCGCAGGACGCGTGCCGTTCCCTCGGTGGAGCAGATCTGGAATCCCAGGTAGCGCAGGATGCGCGCGACCGAGAGGATATGGCGCTTATCGCGGTCGCACACCGAGATGAACACGCTGCCGTCGGCCGGCGTGGGCAGCGCGTAGTCGATCGCCAGCTGCGTCTTCGCATACGCCTCGGGATAGCTGCGCGCGATGCCCATGACCTCGCCCGTCGACTTCATCTCGGGGCCCAGCACCACCTCGGCGCCCGGGAAGCGGCCCCACGGCATCACGGCCTCCTTCATGCAGAACCAGTCGAGGGCGCGCTCGTCGCTGGGAAGCCCCAGGTCGGCGATGCGCTCGCCCGCCATGATGCGCGCCGCCATCTTGGCCAGCGGCACACCCGTCGCCTTGGAGATGAACGGCACCGTGCGGCTCGCACGCGGGTTCGCCTCGATCACGTAGATGGTCTCGCCCTTGATGGCGTACTGCACGTTCACCAGACCGCGCACGCCCAGCGCCCGGGCGATGCGGCGCGTGGCCTCGCGCAGCTTCGCCTGGAGCGACTCGGAGAACGAGAACGGCGGGATGCACGTCGCGGAGTCGCCGGAGTGGATGCCAGCTTCCTCGATGTGCTCGAGGATGCCGCCGATGTAGACATCCTCGCCGTCGCACAGGGCGTCCACGTCGGACTCGATGGCCCCCTCGAGGAACCGGTCGAGATACACGGGGTAGTCGGGCGAGATGCGGGCGGCCTCGGCCATGTACTCGCGCAGGTGCTCGGCATCGTAGGCGATCATCATGCCGCGACCGCCCAGCACGTAGCTGGGACGCACGAGCAGCGGATACCCGATGCGGGCGGCCACGGCTTCGGCCTCTTCGAACGAGGTGGCCATGCCGGCCGGCGGATACATGATGCCCAGGCGGTCGAGTACCGCGCTGAAGCGCTCGCGATCCTCGGCGAGGTCGATGGCGGTGGGCTGCGTGCCCATGATGCGCACGCCGGAATCCTGCAGCATGCGCGCAAGCTTGAGCGGGGTCTGGCCGCCCAGGGTCACCACCACGCCGTCGGGACGCTCCACGTCGATCACGTCCATGACGTCCTCATAGGTGAGCGGTTCGAAGTACAGGCGATCGCTCGTGTCGTAGTCGGTGGACACGGTCTCGGGGTTGCAGTTCACCATGATGGTCTCGAAGCCCTGCGCGGCCAGCGCGTAGCTCGCGTGCACGCAGCAGTAATCGAACTCGATACCCTGGCCGATGCGGTTGGGGCCCGCGCCCAAGATCATGGCCTTGGGCTTGGAGCACGGCGCCACCTCGTCCGGCGACACGGCGCGGCGTGCATCCTCGCCCGCTCGCATGAGGTTCTCGTAGGTCTTGTAGTGATACTGCGTCTCGCTCGAGAACTCAGCGGCGCACGTATCAACCGTCTTCATGCTGGGCAGCACGCCCAGGCCCTTGCGGTAGGCGCGCACGAACCGCTCGTCGCTACCCGTAAGGAGCGCGATCTCCGCGTCGCTGGCACCGTACTGCTTAAGCAGGCGCATCGCATCGGCGTCGATATCCTCCACGCGCAGGCCGCGCACGGCCTCGCGGACGGCCATCATGTCGGCGATGCGCGCCAGGTACCACGGGTCGATGCGCGTGAGCTCGTGCACGCGGTCCACGCCCCAGCCGCGACGCAGCGCCTCGGCCACCGCGAAGATACGGTGCTCCGTGGGCACGCCCACCTGCTGCTCGACCTCGGCGTCGGAAAGCTGCGACAGGTCGTCGCGCCGCGTGCCCAACAGGCCCGCGTGTCCGTCTTCCAGCGAGCGCATGGCCTTGCCAAACGCCTCCTCGAACGTGCGGCCGATCGCCATAACCTCGCCCACCGCCTTCATACGGGTGGACAGGGTGGTATCGGTTCCCTTGAACTTCTCGAAGGCGAAGCGCGGCGCCTTCACCACGCAGTAGTCGATCGAGGGCTCGAAGCACGCCGGCGTGGCGCGGGTGATGTCGTTGGTGATCTCGTCCAGCGTATAGCCGACGGCCAGGCGCGCCGCGGCCTTGGCGATGGGGAAGCCCGTCGCCTTGGATGCAAGCGCCGAGCTGCGGCTCACGCGGGGGTTCATCTCGATCACGATGAGACGCCCGGTCTGGGGATTCACGGCGAACTGCACGTTGGAGCCGCCGGTCTCTACGCCCACCTTCTCGAGAATCGCCAGCGATGCCACGCGCATGCGCTGGTACTCCAGATCGGACAGCGTCTGGGCCGGCGCCACGGTGATGGAGTCGCCGGTGTGCACGCCCATGGGATCGAGGTTCTCGATGGAGCACACGATGATGCCGTTGCCCGCATGGTCGCGCATGACCTCCATCTCGTACTCTTTCCAGCCGATGATGGATTCCTCAACCAGCACCTCGCCGGCGGGCGACAGCTCCAAACCCTGGCTCACGATCTCTACCAGTTCATCGGCCGTGTGCGCGATACCGCCGCCCGCGCCGCCCAGGGTGAAGCTCGGACGCAGCACGCACGGATACCCCACGCGCTCGGCGATGGCCAGCGCATCCTCCACCGAATAGGCGTAGCCGGAGCGCGCCACTTCCAAACCGAGCTCCGCCATGGCCTCGTTGAAGAGCTTGCGGTCCTCGCCGCGCTCGATGGCCGCCAGGTCGCAGCCGATCATCTCGACGCCGCAGCGATCGAGGACGCCGGCCTTCGCCAGGTCGACGGCGGCGTTCAGGCCGGTCTGGCCGCCCAGCGTGGGCAGCAGCGCATCGGGGCGCTCGCGCTCGATGATGCGCTCGATGAACTCGGGCGTGATGGGCTCCACGTACGTGCGGTCTGCCAGGTCGGGGTCGGTCATGATGGTGGCCGGGTTGGAGTTGACCAGCACGACCTCGTATCCGTCTTCCTTCAGGACCTTGCAGGCCTGGGCACCCGAGTAGTCGAACTCGCACGCCTGGCCGATCACGATGGGACCGGAGCCGATGACCAGGATCTTCTTGATGTCGGTACGCTTAGGCATGCTGGGCCTCCTCGCCAAACGCCCAACCGGCAAGGCGGTCGGCCGCGCTATCGATGTTCAGGTAATCCGCGTCGCCATTCATGAGATGCGAGAACGCGGTAAAGAGATAGTGCGAGTCGGTTGGCCCCGGCGCCGCTTCGGGGTGGTACTGCACGCTGAACGCGGGGACGTCCAACAGCTGGATACCCTCGGCGGTACCGTCGTTGAGGTTCACATGCGTCAGGCGGATGCGCCCGAAGCGCTCGTTCTCCACCACGGGAGCCACGCCGCGCTCCACCCAGAAGCGCAGGTCGCCGTCGGCGGGATGCTCCGTCACGCCTCCCGAGAGCTCCGGCACGAGCGCGCCCAGGCTGGGCAATACCAATCCGAACCCGTGGTTTTGCGCGGTTATCTCCACGCGGCGCGTCAGCAGGTTCATAACGGGCTGGTTGCCGCCGCGATGGCCGAACTTGAGCTTCTCGATCTGCGCGCCGGCAGCAAGGCTGATCATCTGATGTCCCAGGCAGATGCCGAACACCGGCACCGCGCCCAAAAGCTTCTGCACCTGCGCGTACGTCCCCTCGACGGCATCCGGGTCGCCCGGGCCGTTGGAGAGGAACACGCCATCGGGATGCAGGGCCAGCACGTCCTCGGCAGGCGTATCCCACGGAACGACCGTGAGGCGGCAGCCCGCCAGCGCGAGATTCTCCAGGATGCCGCGCTTCACGCCGCAGTCGTACACCACCACGTGGTGGCGTGCAGGCGCAGCGGGTGCCAGCGAGAATGCTCGCGAGGACGCCAGCGCCTCGACATCGAGGTCGAAGGAGGCGCGACAGCTCACGGTTTCGACCAGGTTCTGCCCCACCAGGTCGGGAGCGGCGTCGAGCGCGGCGCGCAGCTCCGCCGCGGCGGCGAACTCCGTGGATACCACGCCCTTCTGGGCGCCGGTCTCGCGCAGATGACGCACGAGCGCGCGGGTGTCCACGCCCTCGATGGCCACGATGCCGTGGCGCTCGAGGTAGGCGGGCACGCTGGTTACGGAGCGCCAGTTCGAGGGCGTGCGGCACATATCGCGCACCACCATCGCCCGCAGCGCAGGCGCTGCCGGGGCGTCCGGCGCGCACGAGAGCTGCGCGTCCGCCTCGTCGATACCGTAGTTGCCAATTTGAGGATAGGTCATCGTTACGATCTGACCTGCATAGGAGGGGTCGGTCAACACCTCGAAATACCCCTCGAGCGACGTGTTGAAGCACACCTCGCCCACCGCCGTTCCGCTCGCGCCGCAGCTCCTGCCGTAGAACATCGTACCGTCGCTCAGCATGAGGACGGCGGGCTGCGTCGCACCCTTGGTGGTTGCGCCGAGCATGGCGGATGCAAGGGCGCTGCCCCTGCGATGGTTCGCCTTCATAAGCATCTCCTTTTCGGTCTCTCCGTACCGGTTTAAAGGCCCTTTTGGCTCGGGGTATTCTAGCCCATACTCCCTCTAATTGGTATGAGTATTCTTATTTATACAGAAATTGATTCGTAGTGGTACGTTATATACAAATGATATGGTCATTCTCTGGTCTTTTCTCTACATTTCAAAGCATCCCGGCATATGCATGCATCCCATCGCATATCACGGGCCTCGTTGCTCGCATACAATGCATCATTGTTCCCGCGCGCCGTCCCGGCTTGCGGACGGGCCAAGCGGGATATGACCAACCGATCGCCCCCAATCGGCTCGAACATCGAAATTCCCGTAGCGCCGAGCGCTAAAAGCACTATGCTTGAAAGCACGCTGGTCCATTAGTCCGCGAGAGAAAGAAGGCATCACCATGTCTACTCCTTCCAGCACCACCTCGACAGCCCTCTACAAGCGCACGGGCGCCTATATCCCCCGCGTCGCCGCCGTACACGATATGTGCGGCTACGGGAAATGCTCGCTCGGCGTTGCCATCCCCGTGCTGTCCGCCGCAGGAATCGATGTGTGCCCCGTGCCCACGGCCCTGTTTTCGGCACACACCAAGTTCCCCCTTTTCTACATGCATGACACCACCGATATACTGCAGGACTACCTCGATGCCTGGCAGCACATCGGCGTCGAGCTCGACGGCGTGTACTCAGGCTTCCTGGGATCCGCCGAACAGGTCCACGTGATCCAGCGCCTCTACTACGACTATCCCGATGCGCTGCGCATCGTCGACCCCGTCATGGGCGACGCCGGAGAGATGTACCCCACGTACACCAAGGAGCTCTGCGACGCCATGGCGGACCTGGTCAACGGCGCCGACATTCTCACGCCCAACCTCACCGAGGCCTCTCTCCTCACCGGCATCCCCTACCGGGGACAGGATGTGGACCACGCATTCATCCAGCGCAACGTCGACGCCCTGCTCGAAATGGGCGCCAAGACCGTCGTCATCAAGGGCGTCGTCCATGAGGGCGAATCCGTCATCCGCAACTACTTCGCCGACGCCTCCATCGACGATGGCGCGATCCAGGAGGTCGAAAGCGAGCTGCTGCCCTATATGCTGCACGGTACGGGGGACCTCTTCGCCAGCGCGCTCACCGCGGCCGTCTATGCAGGGCGCACGCTGCGTGAAGCGGTCGAATTCGCCGGCTCCCTGGTGTGCGACGCCATGCGCATCACGCGCGAGCAGCCCGACTTCGAGGAGCGCGGCGTGTCGTTCGAGCCCACGCTCGGCCAGGTGGCGGGGCTGCTGTCCTAGCGGACGTCGCCGACGCGCACACGCTGCGAAACAGCGCATCCTCACGACGAGAGCTCCTCGGCATATTGAACCGCCTCCCATTTTTCGCGTCCAAGAAATGGGAGGCGGTTCACATATCGCCAAGGGGCTCTCGTTTTCATCTCCATAGCACCAGGCCGGCGTTGCTAATTCCTGCGCTCGGCTTCGGGAATCACATCCTGGACGTCCTTCTCGCGCGAGCCGCCGCGGAAGATCTCCGAGCCATGCAGCATGCGCTCGCGCTGCATCTCAAGACGCTCCTCCTGCACCTGATTCTGGGTGATGCCGCCGCTCTCGATCAGGCTGCTCACCGAGTTGACCTGCTCCTGGATCTTGGAGGCCGTAGGCGCGTCCATGCCCACGATCTTGAGCTTCCAATCGATGTAGCTCGAATAGGGCGACGGCTCCTTGGTCCAGATGAACGTGAGGATGGTCTTTCGCGTGCCGGATGCCGGAATGAAGCCGAACATGCGGTCGTGCGCATAGCTTCCATCGCGGTTCACCAGCGCGCACACGTTGTATACCACGCGGTCGATCTTATCGTTGAGCAGGGCGTTGGTAGCCAGGGCGGCCGCCTGGATCTGGGAATTGGACAGCAGCTCGAGCTCGTTGGCAGAATCGGTATCGACCACCGTGACCTCGACCGTTCCGCTGCGCTCGTCGGCCTCGTCCACATTGAAGGTCGAGGGGAACTGCGTAAAGCCCTTGCCCCATTCCACGCCGCTCTCCATAGCGTGCTCGACCGTGTAGCGGTCGACGTTCTCCGAGAGGTTGGCCGTGTTGAGACGACGGTTCACGCCGTAGACGATCTGCATGCCCAGTACGAAGAAGAGCACGCCGAAAATCACCAGCGCGCCGGTGCGCGAGATGGTCTTGCCGACGTTCGATCCCGAGGGATCCTCTTCGGATAGCGGGTCGATGGCGGCTCGACGGGCACGTCGCGACCGCTTGTCGTTTTCCGCCAAGCCCGCCACGGCTTCGTCGCCGCCCCGCCTGCGGGCGCGGGCGAACAGGGAGCGACGGCGCTCCCTGTTTTTCTTTCTATCGGGATCGAGCACGCCGGATTCGTCCAGCTCGGAAAAGAGCTCGACTACCTCTTCGTCGGTCATTTGATCCTTTTTCGCCATATTCTGCCTAACGTCTTGCTTGCGCTACGCCTCGTGCGCGCGCACGCCTTCAAACTGCATTCGATAGTAACGGGCGTACGTACCGCCGCGAGCGAGAAGCTCCTCGTGCGTGCCACGTTCCACGACCTTGCCATGTTCCACCGTCGCGATCTCGTCGGCGTTCTTAATGGTCGAAAGACGGTGCGCGATGATGATCGT
>NZ_JADNJJ010000132.1:0-1168 GCF_015554865.1 Collinsella sp. D33t1_170424_A12
GTCCTCGAGGGCCTCGAGGCCGTCCGCGTACGCCCCGGCATGTACATCGGCTCCACGAGCTCGACCGGCCTGCATCACCTGGTATGGGAGATCGTCGACAACGCCGTCGACGAGGCCATGGCCGGCTTTTGCTCCAAGATCGAGGTGACCGTGCACCCGGACAACTCGATCACGGTCGTCGACAACGGCCGCGGTATCCCGGTGGACGAGCATCCCGTGAAGAAGATCCCCACGCTCGAGGTCGTTATGACCATCCTGCATGCGGGCGGCAAGTTCGATAACTCGGCGTACAAGGTCTCCGGCGGCCTGCACGGCGTAGGCGTGTCGGTTGTGAACGCGCTTTCCAAGAAGATGGTCGTTCAGGTCGCCCGCGACGGGCACGTGTACGAGATGCAGTTCAGCCGCGGCGTCACCACGCAGAAGATGCGCGAGGTCGGCATCTCGGATGCGACCGGCACCACCGTGACCTTCTGGCCGGACGACGAGATTTTCGAGACCACCGTCTACGACTACGACGTGCTCCATGACCGCCTGCAGCAGACGGCGTTCCTCAACAAGAACCTCAAGATCGTCCTTACCGACGAGCGCGAGGTCGAGCCCTTCGTGGAGGAGTTCTGCTACGCCGGAGGCATCATCGACTTCGTCCGCTTCCTGAACGACGGCAAGGCCGTGCCCGAGGAGCTGAAAGAGCCCATCTACCTATCCGGCGCCTCCGAGCCCGATGCGCCGGTCGAGCGCACCGGCGAGGTAGAGGTTGCCATCCAGTGGAACACCTCGTACTCCGAAACGGTCATGAGTTTCGCGAACGACATCCGCACCATCGAGGGCGGCATGCACATGGAGGGCTTCCGCACGGCCCTCACCAGCGTGATCAACGACTACGCGCGCAAGAACAACATCCTCAAGGAGAAAGAGGGCAACCTCACGGGCGACGACGTGCGCGAGGGCCTCACCGCCGTCGTGTCCGTCAAGCTGGCCGACCCGCAGTTCGAAGGACAGACGAAAGCCAAGCTCGGCAGCTCCTTCATGCGCGCGCTCGTGCGCAAGATCGTGTCCGAGGGGCTGGCCGACTACCTGGAGGAGCACCCCAAGCAGGCGCGCGAGATCATCAAGAAGGCCCAGCAGGCCAGCAAGGCTCGCAACGCCGCCCGCAAGGCGCGCGAGGCGA
>NZ_JADNJJ010000133.1:0-4398 GCF_015554865.1 Collinsella sp. D33t1_170424_A12
TGATGCAGGCCGGTCGAGCTCGTGGAGCCGATGTACATGCCGGGGCGTACGCGGACGGCCTCGAGGCCCTCGAGGACCTTGATCTCGCCTCCGCCGTAATCGTTCTGTGTCGCCACGCGGTTTTCCTCCCACACACGAAAGACGTTTTACTTCAATCTTTACCATGATACACGCTGTTTCGGAGTGTCACTAAATAACCCGATTACCCCTACAGCGCGTTGAGAGGCCCGTGGCGGGGCTCTTTACTCGCCGCGCGTCTTGCTCCACTCAAAGCTCGCTTTCATTGCCGATTTGAGCGCGCTGCGCAAGGCGGCGTCCTCGATGGGCGCCACCTCGCGGTCGAGGCGGTCGCTCTCATCCGACGTGAGTGGAATCCGCGGCTGCGGGGTACGGGGCGGCGGAGTGGTGTCGATGCGCCCGCGAGGCCCCTGCGGGGTGTCCCCCACCGCCTGGTAGCCCGCGCGCGAGGTCTTGAACACGATGGCGTCGACATTGGCGCCGCGTGCGGCCATGCGAGCGCGGACGATCTCGCGCAGCATCGTCATCTCCTGCGTCCAGGACGGCGAATCCATGTAAACGATCAGCTCGTTGCGCTCGGCGGCAAAGTGCAGGCCCGTGGCGTGCTTGCCCTCGCGCGTGCCGCCGCACACAGCGTTCCATGCCGAATAGACCGCACGCGTGCGCTCGGCGGCGCGCAGCTGCTCGCGGCGCTCGGGGCTGGCGTCGTCGAACAGGCGGGCGCGCTCCGCGCCCAGGAATCCCTCGAGGCTCCGCGTCTCGCGCAGCCGGTCATCGCGCTTCGCCAATATGGACCACCTTCGTTCGAGACAGCAGATCGTCGTTGAAATACCCCAGGTTGGTCGTGGTGATGACCGTCTGGACCTCGCCTTCGATAAACAGCAGGATCGCCGCGCGACGCTGCTCGTCCAGCTCGCTCATCACGTCGTCGAGGAGCAGCAGCGGTGCGTATCCCAGGATATCGCGCGTCACCGCCACCTCGGCGATCTTCCACGCAAGCACGAGCGAGCGCTGCTGCCCCTGCGACGCGTACTGGCGCGCGGGCCGCCCGTCGATGGTGAAGGCGATCTCGTCGCGATGGGGGCCCACCAGGGTGAGACCGCGACGGCGCTCGTCGTCGGCGAGCTCGGCCAAGCGGGTGCGGAACAGCTCCTCCACGGCCGCGCGGTCGGCGAGGTCGGGGGTGACGCCGGGGGCATCCGTCGCGCCGGCGGGGACGGAGAAGATAGAGGGCTCGTACGCTATGGCCATGCGCTCGTGCGGGGCGATGCCCTCGTACGCGCGGGCGGCATGTGAGGCCACGCGGCGCAAGAGCGCGGCGCGATGCTGCATGAGCGCGGAACCGTTGGCCACCAGGGCCTCATCCCACGCCGCCAGGAGCGACGGATCGAGCGCGCGCTCTTTCAGCAGGTTGTTGCGCTGCTCCACCACGCGTTCGTACGCCGACACCAACGCCGCGTACCGCGCGTTGAGCTGCACGCCGAAATCATCCAGCGCTCGGCGGCGCACGCTGGCCGAGCGCTTCACCATGTCAAGGTCGTCGGGACAGAACAGCACGCTCGGCAGCACGCCGCGCACGCCGGATGCATTCGTCTTCTTGCCGTTGCGCACGAAAGCGCGGCGGCTTCCGCCGAGCTCGCACGCATGCTCGATACGCCGGCCCTCGCCTTCCAGCGTCAGGCGCACGAGTCCGCGTTCGTCGCCCTCGCGCAGCAGCTCGCGCGGAGCCGGCCGGCGGAACGACTGCCCCGAGGTGAGCAGCTGCAGCGCCTCGACCAGATTCGTTTTTCCCGCGGCGTTGCGGCCCACCAGGATCGTGATGCCGTCGGCTAGCTCGAGCTCGTAATCCTCGTAGCTTCGATAGCCCCGCGCCGTCAGGGTACGTGCATAGATGGCCATTAGATACGGACGGGCATGACCAGGTAGAGGTAGTTGATCCTGTCATAGCTCTTAAAGACGCCCGCCTGGTTGTAGGACTGCAGCTCCAGCGAGATCTCCTTCTCGCGAGCCAGGGCGTTCAGGCAGCCGAAGATGTAATGATAGTTGAACGCGATCACGCCGGAGTCACCCTGGACGTCCACGTCAACCGTTTCACGTGCAACATCCTGATCGCTCGAAATGGCGGAAAGGGCCAGCGTGCCGGCGTCGGCATCGATCTCGAACTTTACGGCCGAGTTATTCTGCGCGATAACGGCGACGCGCTTCAAGGCAGCGTTGAACGCGGCCACATCGATCTTCACCGTAGTGGCGCACGCAGCGGGAAGGAGCGCTTTGTAGTTGGGGAAGACGCCCTCGATGCGGCGCGAGACATACGTGGTGTTACCCGCCTCGAACACAACCTGGGTGTCGGTGGATCCCATGAGGATGGTACCCTGGCCGCCGGTGATGGACAGCGCGTCGTTGAACGCCTCCGCCGGAACGTTGAGCTCGAAGGAACCCTCGAGCGAGGAGGTCTCTACCTGCGTGTCGCACACGGCAAGACGGTAGGAGTCGGTGGCCACCAGGCGCACGGTATTGTTCTCAACGGTCATATACACGCCGTTGAGGACCGGACGGTTCTTATCGGTGGACGTGACGCGCCACACGCGCGAAACCATATCGGAGAGGACGTTAGCGGGCAGCTCCACCGTGGACTCCAGCGCATACGTGGGGAACTCGGGGAAGTCGCCGACGTCGAGCGTGTTGAGTCGGAAGGAGCTCTTCTCGCACCTGATGCTCACCTGGCGCTCCTCCATCTCGAAGGACACCGGTGCATCAGGAAGCGTCTTGGTGATGTTGGAGAGCATCTTGCACGGAACGACCATGGCCCCCTCGACCTCTACGCGCGCGGCGATGCGGTGGCGGATGGCGATCGTGTAGTTAGAGGTCTGGAATTCGAGAACGCCGTCGAATGCTCGGATGAGCACGCCCGAGAGAATGGGGAGCGTCGAAGAGCCGGCTACGCCTTTCATGACGGTAGCGAGCGCCTCGGAGAGTGCCGACTGGCTAACGGTGAACCTCATCTTTTATTCCTCTCTATATAGATATATATCTAATAATAGTAATAAGGCGGTGGACGCGGTGGATAGTTTACATATCTGCAGCTCAGGCGCTATATATCTTCTAGTTGAAGCCTGTGGAAAACCGAAGCGGTTATCAACAGGCGCCCGGTGCGGTGCGGTGTGCCCACAGGTGTCGGCAGCTCTTCAACATGATATCCAACAACTCCTAACAGGCTTCCCACAGGGCTCGTTCGAAGATTATCCCCATCTGTTTCCACGGTTTGCTAGGACTTCGCGGCGATCTTGGTTTTAAGCTGCTGCAGATCCTCGCAGATGTGGCGGTCTTCCTTCATCTTGCTCTCAACCACCTTGAGGCTGTTGAGGACCGTGGAATGGTCGCGTCCCCCGAACTCCGCTCCGATAGCCGAGGAGCTGAGCTCGCACAGCGAGTTGGACAGATATACGGCGACGTGTCGGGCGAAAGCGATGTCCTTCGAGCGCTTGGGGCCGATCAGGTCCTCATGGCTCACGTGGTAGAACTCCTCGACCACGGCTTGGACCGCGTCGATGTGGATGACCTTGTGAACCGTGTCGAAGTACTCGTCCGCCACCTTCTCGATATCCTCTGCGGACAGCTCCCGCCCCTGCTGCTCGCGTTCATAGGAGACGCTCGCGCAGCGCTCGCAGAAGCTCTCCAGCTCGCGGATGTTGTTGCCCGAGATCTCGGCCATATGGCGCAGCTGGTCGTCGGTGAGGGTGCCGCCCTGGCCGCGTACGGCGTCGAGCAGCGAGGCATCCACGTTGGCAAGGTCCGCTTCGGCTTGCACGCGGATGGAGCTCTCGTAGTAGCGCTTCAAGATCGTGTATTTCATCTCGAAACCGGGTTCCGACACCAAGCAGAGCATGCCGGCGTTGAAGCGGCTGGTGAGGCGCTCGTCCATGCCGAGGTTCTTGGGCGCGCGGTCGGACGCGATCACGACCTTCTTGTTTTCGCGGATGAACTCATCCATGAGCGAGAAGAAGTACTCGATGCTGGCCTGTTTGCCGATGATGTTTTGGATATCGTCGATGATCAGGACGTTCGCTTCGTGGTACTCGCGCAGTATCGAACGGCCCTCGGTCTTCTGTCGAGCGATCTCGTTGATGAAGTCGTCGATATAGGCTTGCGAGTTCGCATATTTCACGCGGATGTGCGGCTTCATCTCGGCGAGGTAGTTCTTGATGGCGAGTAGCAGGTGGGTCTTGCCCAGGCCCGAGTCGCCGTAGATGAACAGGGAGTTGCACTGGCCCGGCTCGTCGGCAAATGCGGCGAAGCGCTGGGCGGAATGGTAGGCGTGCTTGTTCTCGTCGCCGTAGACGAAGGTGTCGAAGGTGAATTTCGAGCTCACCGGCGCGGGCG
>NZ_JADNJJ010000134.1:0-25452 GCF_015554865.1 Collinsella sp. D33t1_170424_A12
CGTCGCTTGCAAACGCCGATGCGGCCCGCCCGGGCGCTCCCTTCGGCGCGCCCGTTCGCGGTGCCCTGGATGCCGCGTTGGGCATTGCCGAGCGCCTGGGCTACGAGGTGAGCGATGACGACGGCTACATGGGCATAGCGGATATTCCCGGCGAGCGCCCCGAGCAGATCGCCACGATCGCGCATGTCGACGTTGTTCCCGCGGGCCCCGGCTGGGCCACGGACCCCTTCACCATGGTGCGCCGCGAGGGCTGGCTGCTCGGTCGCGGCGTTATCGACGACAAGGGTCCCGCGGTGCTGTCGCTCTATGCCGGCGCCTTCCTGAAGCGTGAGGACATCGTTGCGCGCTATACCTTCCGCGCGCTGCTGGGATGCGACGAGGAGGTGGGTATGACCGATGTCCACCATTACCTCGAGCGTCATGACGACCCGCTGTTCCTCTTCACGCCCGATGCGGAGTTTCCGGTCTGCAATGCCGAGAAGGGCTGCTTCGGCGCCACGTTCACCACGGCGGCCGTACCCGGCGGCCTGATCCGCTCGTGGAGCGGAGCCGAGGCCACCAATGCTATTCCGGGCGAATCGGTCCTGGAGCTCAACCTCGATGCCTCCGTGCTCCCCGCGCCGATGGCGAACGCCGACCGCATCTCGATCGAGCCGGTTGCCGAGGGCGTCAGCCGCATCGTCGCACATGGCATCGGCGGCCATGCCTCGCTGCCCGAGGGAACGGTGAACGCCATCGCGCTCATCGTGGGCTACCTGCGCGAGAGCGGCGTGCTGGGGGATGGCGCGGCGCCCGTGCTCGACCTGCTGGCGAGCATCCACGCGGATACCGCGGGAGCGGGCATCGGCATCGCATCGGAGAGCGCGGCGTTCGGTCCGCTCACCTGCAACGCGGGCACCATCCGCCTGGTGGATGGCGACCGCCTGGAGCAGACGATCGACGTCCGCTTCCCCGATAGCATCACCGAGGCCGATCTGGTTTCGGCGTGCGAGGCGCTTGCCGGCCGATTCGGCGCCTCCGTCGAGGTGAGCCGCACGAAGCCCCCGTTCTCGGTCGATGCCTCCTCTCCGCAGGTCCAGACCCTGATCGATATCTACAACGACACCACCGGTCGTGATGCGAAGCCGTTCGCGATGGGCGGCGGCACGTATGCGCGCAACTTCAAGAGCGCCGTATCCTTCGGTCCCGAGGACAACGCGCTGGAGCTGCCGGCGTGGGCGGGCACCATGCACGGTCCCAACGAGGCGGCCAAGGAGGACTTGCTCCGCGAGGCGCTCAAGATGTACATCCGCGCTATCTTGGAGCTCATGGAGCTCGAGTACGACGAGGCCCGATAGCGCGCGACCACGTGTTGCCGATCGGTTTCCAGCACGGTTTCGGCCGCGACTCCCGTACGGGGGCCGCGGCTTTTTTGTAAGCCGTAACCTGCACGGACGATGCAATGTAAGCGACATGTAAATACAGCGCATGAGATGGGTAATGATTGGTCAAATGCAAGTAATGGCCTGCGGGCGCGCGGTTTTCCTCCGCGAACGAGCTCTATCGTACTGATTCGTAGAGCACATAGGCGGCAACGGGCTGCCGATGCTTCACGAATGCGCATTGCGCCGTTCATTCTCGGAAGGAGAACCATGTTCGAATACAACTGCTCCCGTCGTCAGTTCCTCGGTCTTGCGGGCGGCGTCGCCGCCGTTGCCGGCCTCGGTCTCGCTGGTTGCGGCAATTCCGCTGCTCCTGCAGAGGGTTCCGCCGATGCCGCCTCCACCCTTGCCGGCGAGGTGACCTACGACGGCGCCTCCTCGTTCCAGGCGCTCGTCGAGGCTGCTGCGGAGAAGTTCATGGACCAGAACCCGGATGTGTCCGTCTCCGGCTCCGGTAACGGCTCGGGCACCGGCCTTACCGCCGTCGCCGCCGGCACCGTCACCATCGGCAACTCCGACGTCTTCGCCGAGGAGAAGCTCGAGGCGGCCGACGCCGAGAAGCTCGTCGACCATGAGGTCGCCGTCGTGGGCATGGGCCCGGTCGTTTCCAAGAACGTGACCGTTGACGATCTGACCCTCGAGCAGCTCAAGGGCATCTTCTCCGGCGCCATCACCAACTGGTCCGAGGTCGGTGGCGAGGACGCCAAGATCGTCGTCCTCAACCGCAAGGCCGGCTCCGGCACCCGCGCCACCTTCGAGGCCGCCGTCTTCGCGGGCGAGGAGAACACCTTCAAGGGTGACGCCGAGCTCGACAAGTCCGGCGACGTCCAGACCCAGATCGCCGCTACCGACAACGCGATCTCCTATCTCGACTTCTCCCACTTCGATGACACCAAGTTCAACGCCATCAAGGTCGGCGGCGTCGAGCCCAAGAGCGAGAACGTCTTCGACAACTCCTTCCCCATCTGGGCGACCGAGCACATGTATTGCGCCAAGGACGCCGACGAGGCCACCAAGGCCTTCCTGGAGTTCATGCTGTCCTCCGACGTCCAGGAGTCCCTCGTCGAGGAGCAGGGCTTCATCCCCGTCTCCGAGATGAAGGTCAAGAAGGACGCTTCCGGCAAGGTCTCCAACCTGTAACGAAGTAAATAGGTAGCCCTAAGGACTAGAAGGGGTGCGCAATGGCTTCGCATTTGCCAAAGCGCGACCTTGAAAAAGTGGGCATGGGTGTCACGGGCGCGTGCGTCGTGCTCGTGACACTCGTTGTGTGTGCCCTCGTTTTCATGGTTGCACAAAAAGGTCTGTCATCGTTCTTCAAGGACGGCGTGGACGTGGTCGGTTTCTTCACCGGCACCACGTGGGACCTCCACAACACCGATGCGAACGGCATGCCGTTCACCGGTGCGCTTCCGTTGATCGTGACGTCGTTCGCGGTGATGGTGCTCTCGACCGCCATCGCCCTTCCAATCGCCATCGGCTCCGCGATCTTTGCCGTCGAGATCCAGCCCAAGTTCGGGCAGAAGGTGTTCCAGCCGCTCATCGAGCTGCTGGTGGGCATCCCCTCGGTCGTCTTCGGCCTGATCGGTTTCTACGTGATCGTAGGCGCCATGAAGGCGATCTTCCATGTGCCCACAGGTCTGGGCATCCTTCCCGGCTCCCTGGTGCTGGCAATCATGATTCTGCCGACCATCACCACGCTGGCTATCGATGCGCTGCGCGCCGTTCCCGATAGCTACCGCCAGGGTTCCCTGGCGCTGGGTTACACCCGTTGGCAGACGATCTGGCACGTGGTGCTGCGCTCCGCGGCCCCGTCGCTCATGACGGCCGTTATCTTGGGCATGACCCGCGCCTTCGGCGAGACGTTGGCGGTCCGCATGGTTATCGGCGGTATCGAGACCATGCCGAACGGACTGCTTGATGCGGCGTCGACCATCACCACGACGCTCACCACCTCCATGGCGGTCTATGCCGACGGCTCGGTGCAGAACGACGTGCTGTGGTCGCTGGCCCTGATGCTCATGGGCATGTCCCTCATCTTCATCCTCATCATCCATCTGATCGGCAAGAAGGGGGCGACCGAGCGTGAGTAGCATCGAAGCGAGCCAGACGGCTCAAGCCGCCTCGCTGCAGACCGCTGCGGCAGAGGCGAGGCGCGCGAAGCATATCGAGCGCGCCGGCACCCAGGACCGTATCGCTACCTTCGTGCTCACGGCCATCGTCGCCTTCGTGATGCTGCTGGTCGTGTCCATGGTCGCCTACATCTTGTACCAGGGAATCGGCATGCTGTTCCACCCCGGGTTCCTCACCGAGGCCTCCCGCGCCAACGGCACGCAGGGCGGCGTCGCCTACCAGCTGTTCGATTCGTTCTACATGCTGTTCCTCACCTTGGTCATCTCGGTGCCCATCAGCTTGGGCGGCGCGGTGTTCCTGGTCGAGTACGCGCCCGACGGCCCGATCACCAAGATTGCGTCCACGGCCATCGAGACGCTCTCCTCGCTGCCGTCGATCGTCGTGGGTATGTTCGGCTTCCTGGTGTTTTCCGTGAACCTGGGCTGGAAGTACTCGATCATCTCCGGCGCGGTGGCGCTCACCATGTTCAACATTCCCATCTTGGTCCGCGTGATTCAGCAGGCGCTCGAGGATGTTCCCCAGTCGCAGCGCGATGCGTGCCTGGCCATGGGCCTCACGCGCTGGGAGGCCACCATCCACGTGCTCATCCCCGCGGCCATGCCCGCGATCGTGACGGGCATCGTCCTGTCGGCCGGTCGCGTGTTCGGCGAGGCCGCGGCCCTGTTGTTCACCTCCGGCATGTCCAGCCCGGTGCGCCTGAACTTCCTGTCCCTCAACTTCTCCAGCCCCACCTGCGCGTGGAACGTCTTCCGTCCCGGCGAGTCGCTGGCCGTGCACATCTATAAGATCTACGGCGAGGGCAGCCCCCAGGCGCAGGAGATCGTATGGGGAACCGCGGCCCTGCTGATGGTGTGCGTTCTGATGTTCAATATCGTTGCCCGCGTGGTGGGCAAGATGCTTGCGAAGAGGATGACGGCCGAATGAGTAACGAAACCGAAAGCTTCATGAGCAGCGTGGCCACCAGCGAGCGCACGGGCAAGGCGTCGCGCGGCCATGCGACCTCGGGCGAGGTGGCGATCTCCACCAACGACGTGAACGTGTACTACGGCGACCACCACGCCTTGCACGGCACGAGCCTCGACTTCCACAAGGGCGAGATCACGGCGCTCATCGGCCCGTCCGGATGCGGAAAATCGACCTTCCTGCGCAGCCTCAACCTCATGAACCGCGAGATCCGCGGCTGCCGCGTGACCGGCGAGATCATGTACCAGGGCCGCAACATCAATACGCCCAAGGAGAACCTCTACGAGCTGCGCCGCTCCATCGGCATGGTGTTCCAGCAGCCCAACCCCTTCCGCAAGTCGATCTACGAGAACATCGTGTTCGCTCCCAAGCGCCATGGCGTGACCGGCAAGGCCGAACTCGACCAGCTGGTTGAGGAGAGCCTGCGCGGCGCGGCCCTATGGGACGAGGTGAAGGATAAGCTCGACAAGAGCGCCTTCGCGCTTTCCGGCGGGCAGCAGCAGCGCCTCTGCATCGCGCGCACGCTCGCCCTCAAGCCCGATGTCATCCTGTTCGACGAGCCGTGCTCAGCGCTCGATCCCATTTCCACGCTGGCTATCGAGGACCTGATGAATACCCTGGCGGAGGAGCGCGCCATCATCATCGTGACGCACAACATGGAGCAGGCTTCCCGCGTGTCCAACCGAACCGCCTTCTTCTATATGGGCGATATGGTCGAATACGGCGAGACCGAGCAGATCTTCGCGCGTCCGACCGACCAGCGCCTGAACGACTACCTCACCGGAGCGTTCTCCTAGTCCGGAACGCTTCATAACCCGTCGCATGGTTTTCTTGCTACCTGTTCGCCATGCGATGCGGCCGCTTAGCATGCGCGGTGCCCCGGGATTGGCGGGGTGCCGCGCATGCGCGTTTCCGGGCGAGTCGGGCGTGCGCCGCGGTTGGCGCGCCGCGTCATCGCGCTCCCGTGCGGACGGGAAGGGTAAAAGCCGGCGCCGCGGATGCGCCGGGCGGTCGCGTGCTAGGATGAAGGGCTGTGAGAAAGATACGCGGCAAGGAGCATGCGATGGCCATTCTGTTGGGTTGCGATAGCGTGGGGCTCGAGTTCCCCACGAAGCACATCTTCGATTCCGTGACGCTCGGCGTGAACGAGGGCGACCGCATCGGCATCGTGGGCAAGAACGGCGACGGCAAGTCGACGCTGCTTTCGGTGCTGGCCGGCGCCATCGAGCCCGATGACGGGCGCGTGACCCATCGTCGCGACGTAACCGTGGGCATGCTGGGCCAGCGCGACCGCCTGGACGATGCCGACACCGTGCATCGCGCCGTGGTGGGCGATGTTCCGGAGTATGAATGGGCTGCGTCGCCGCGCGTCCGCCAGGTGCTCGACGGATTGATCGCCGACGTGCCCTGGGAGGGCCTGGTGGGCGAGCTGTCGGGCGGCCAGCGCCGACGCGTCGACCTCGCGCGCCTGCTCATCGGCGACTACGACGTCCTCATGCTCGATGAGCCCACGAACCATCTGGATATGCGGACCATCAGCTGGCTTGCCGCCCATCTCAAGGAGCGCTGGGCCGCCAACGCGGGCGCCCTGCTGGTGGTCACGCACGACCGCTGGTTCCTCGACGAGGTCTGCACCTCCATGTGGGAGGTGCACGACGGGCGCGTCGACCCCTTCGAGGGCGGCTACTCCGCCTACATCCTCCAGCGCGTCGAGCGCGACCGCATGGCGGCCGTCACCGAGGAGCGCCGCCGCAACATGGCGCGCAAGGAGCTCGCCTGGCTCTCGCGCGGCGCGCAGGCGCGCAGCACCAAGCCCAAGTTCCGCGTGGAAGCCGCTCGCGAGCTCATCGCCGACGTGCCCCCGGTGCGCGATGAGCTGGAGCTCAAGCGCCTCGCCGTGAGCCGCCTGGGCAAGCAGGTCATCGACGTGGTCGATGTGGACGCCGGCTACGCAGGGGAGGACGGCGGGCAGGGCAAGACGGTGCTCTCGGATGTTACCTGGCTGATCGGCGCGGGCGACCGCTGCGGGCTGCTGGGCGAGAACGGTGCCGGCAAGTCCACGCTGCTCCAGGTGATACAGGGCAAGATCGCGCCCGTCCGCGGCCGTGTGAAGATCGGCGCCACGGTGAAGTTCGGCGTGCTCTCCCAGCAGCTCGACGAGCTCGCGCCCCATATGAACGATACGATCCGCGAGGTCCTCAAGACCTGCAAGCACCACTACGTCATCGATGGCAAGGAAACGAGCCCCGAGAAGCTCTGCGAGCGGCTGGGCTTCACCACGCAGCAGATGTGGAGCCGCATCTGCGACCTTTCCGGCGGCCAGCGCCGTCGTCTGTCGCTGCTGCTCACGATTCTCTCCGAGCCCAACGTGCTCATCCTGGACGAGCCCGGCAACGACCTCGATACCGATATGCTGGCCATCGTCGAGGACTTGCTGGATGGGTGGCCCGGTACGCTCATCCTGGTGACGCACGACCGCTACCTCATGGAGCGCGTGACCGACCAGCAGTGGGCGATCATCGACGGCGAGTTCCGCCATGTCTCGGGCGGCGTGGACCAGTATCTGCAGCTGGTTGCTCGCGACGAATCCAAGGGGGTCCGTCCGCAGGCCCCCGGATTCGATGCTTCCGCACCCGCCGCCTCGACGGAGAGGTCCGGCATGTCGAACGCCGAGCGCCAGAAGCTGAAGAAGGAGGTCGCGTCGCTGGAGCGCAAGATGGACTCGCGCCGGACTAAGATCGAGCAGCTCGAGCAGGGGATGTTCGATATCGACCCCACCGACTTCGAGGCGCTGACGGCGCAGCAGGAGGCGATAGCCGCCGCGCGCGACGAACTCGACGAGCTCGAGATGGCCTGGCTCGAGGCGAGCGATCGACTGGAGGGATAGGGGCTTTTCGTCCGGCGCCGCCGCGCCGCGGGTGATCCGCCATCTTGAAACTGTTGCGCGCCCATCGTGATGAGCGCATCGATTCTGGGTACGAGAAGCTCATGAAAGCAGCGAGGCGCGAAGCCGCCGCTTCGGGATGGAGCCCGAAGCCCGGCCGCGCCTTTCGTTCACGTAGTGGATGGGATCCTATGATCGAGATTCGCGATATCACCAAGACCTATACGACGGGCGACCTGGTCCAGCGCGCGCTGGACGGCGTGTCCGTGACGTTTCGCGAGAACGAGTTCGTGGCGGTGCTGGGGCCGTCGGGTTCGGGCAAGACCACGTTCCTCAACATCCTCGGCGGGTTCGACCATGCCGACTCGGGCGATATCGTGGTGAACGGCGTCTCGACCCGGGATTACGGCGACGCCGAATGGGACACCTACCGCAACCACCGCGTGGGCTTCATCTTCCAGAGCTACAACCTCATCCCGCACCAGACGGTGCTCGCCAACGTCGAGCTCGCGCTCACGCTCGCCGGTGTCGACCGCGCCGAGCGCACGAGGCGAGCCACCGCCGCGCTGGAGCGCGTCGGGCTGGGGGCGCACGTGAACAAGCGGCCCTCGCAGCTCTCGGGAGGCCAGATGCAGCGCGTCGCCATCGCACGCGCGCTGGTGAACGACCCCGAGATCGTACTGGCGGACGAGCCCACCGGCGCGCTCGACACCGAGACGGGCATCCAGGTGATGGACCTGCTCGCCGAGGTGGCGCGCGAGCGGCTCGTGATCATGGTCACGCACAACCCGCAGCTCGCCGAGGACTACGCCACGCGCATCGTGCGCATCCAAGACGGTCGCATCGTGGGCGACACGGATCCCGTCGCGCCCGCCGAGCTTGAGGCCGCCCGCGCCGCCTTGGCCGAGAACCCGGACGAGGGGCCGGCCAAGCGCTCCTCGATGGGCCTGCTCACGGCGCTGTCGCTCTCCTTCAACAACCTCATGACCAAAAAGGGCCGCACCATCATGACGGCTTTCGCGGGCTCCATCGGCATCATGGGCATCGCGGCGATCCTCGCGCTCTCCAACGGCGTGAACGGCTACATCGCCAAGGTGGAGCAGGACACGCTGTCGAGCTACCCGCTCACCATCGCGCGGCAGAGCTACGACCTCACGAGCATGATGACCGGCGACGCGGGCGCCGACGGGGACTCGGCTGCGAGCGGGCCGGAGTCTTCCGACGGCGACGCGAAGGGGCGCCCGGGGGCGGACGGAAAGGTCGACCCCGGAAAGCCCATCCCCGTGTTCACGATGCTGTCCGACATGTTCGCCAGCGTGAAGTCCAACGACATGGCGAGCTTCAAGACCTTCCTGGATGAGGACGCGCGCGAGCTGGACGGCGAGGTCTCGGCCATCCAGTACGACTACGGGATCACGCCCCTCGTCTACCGCGCCGACGCGGCGGACGGCCCCGTCCGCCTGTCGCCCAACGCGCTGACCACGGCGATGACGGGAGGGGCCTCCAGCGGCGCGATGGCGGGCACCATGATGACGGGCGCGAGCGCGTTCACCGAGATGATCGATAACCCCAAGCTGCTCGACGAGCAGTACGACGTGGTGGCGGGCCGCTGGGCCAAGGCGGCGGACGAATGCGTGCTGGTGCTCTCGGCGCGCGGCAAGATCTCGGATTTCACGCTCTACAGCATCGGCGCGCTGGACCCCGGCGAGCTGACCCGCATGGTGGAGGGCACGATGAGCGGCGCCGGCGCCGTGGACGTCCCGCCGGTCAAGGAGGGCTTCACCTACGACGACGCGCTTGGCACGAGCTTCAAGGTGCTGGCGGCATGCGACTCCTACCGCAAGAACCCCGAGACGGGCGGATGGACCAACATGTCCGACGACGCCGCCTTCATGGCGCAGCAGGTCGCGAACGGCCTGGACCTCAAGGTCGTGGGCGTGATCAAGCCGAGTCCCACGGCCAAGTCCGCCGCGCTCTCGCAGGGGATCGCCTACACGCACGGGCTCACCGACGAGCTCATGGCGCGCGCCGCGAACTCCGAGATCGTGAAGCAGCAGCTCGCCGACCCCGCGGTGGACGTCTTCACCGGCAAGCCCTTCGCCACGCTGCAGGAGGAGGCCAAGCGCGGCGTCGACCTCGCGAGCCTCTTCACCGTGGACGAGGCGGGCCTGCGTAGCGCCTTCAAGGTCGATGCGTCCAAGCTCGGCGCGGGCCTCGACCTGTCCGGGTTCGATTTCGCGGGGGTCGACCTCGGTGGCATCGACATCGACGTGTCGGGCGCCCTGGATTCCGTGGACCTGTCCGAGGTCCTCGCGGGGGCTCCCATGCCGAATCTCGAGGGCATCCTCGGCGACCTTGAGAGCGACCCCGTGCTTGATAAGGCTCAGCTCGAGCAGGTTTCCAAGCTGTCAGGCGAGTTCGTGCAGAGGTTTATCACCGCCTGGTTGCCCGCGCATGGCGAGGGCCTGTGCCCCGGTGCCCCCGATTTCGGCGAGAAGCTCGTAGGGCAGTTCCTCGCATACGCCAAGAGCGACGCTCCCGAGGGCGGCGCGGGCCTCCTCGAGCAGGTCGAGGCCGTCGCCGGCAAGCCCGTGGCCGATCGTTTGGACAAGATCGTGTGCGCTTACGTCCAAGACGACCTGGCGCCCTATATGACCACGGCCCTCAAGGGCGTGGCGGACCAGGTCTCGCGCCAGCTCGCCGACGCCATCGGCGGTCAGCTGCAGGCGGGGCTCGGCCGGGCCATGGCGGCCATGGCGCCGCAGCTCGGACAGCGCCTTGCCGCGTCCCTCCAGGGCGCCTTCTCGGTGGACGGCGCGGCCTTCGCCGGCGCGATCCATTTCAACATGGATGCCGAGGACTTGGCGTCGCTCATGGCGAGCTACGCCAACGCGGGCAGGCTCACGTACGAGAGCAACCTGGCGACGCTGGGATACGCCGACGCCGCCGATCCCCAGGCCGTGAGCATCTACCCGGTCGACTTCCAGGCCAAGGACTCGATCTTGGGCGCCATCGACCGCTATAACGACGAGATGCGCGCCGCGGGCAAGGACGACCGGGTCATCGTGTACACGGACTACATGGGCGTGCTCATGGGCAGCGTGACCAGCATCGTCAACATGATCTCGCTCGTGCTCATCGCCTTCGTCAGCATCTCGCTCGTGGTGAGCTCCATCATGATCGGCATCATCACCTACATCAGCGTCCTCGAGCGCAAGAAGGAGATCGGCATCCTGCGCGCGATGGGCGCGTCCAAGCGAAACGTGGCCAACGTCTTCAACGCCGAGACCTTCATCGAGGGGCTCATCGCCGGCGTGCTGGCCATCGCCGTGGTGGTCCTCGCCTCGTTCCCGATCAACGCCTGGGCGCTCGCCGAGTACCGGGTCGAGGGCGTGATGCGCTTGCCCGTCGAGTCCGCGCTCGCGCTGATCTTGGTATCCGTCGCGCTCACGGTGGTCGCGGGCCTCATCCCGAGCCGCTCGGCCGCCCGTCGCGACCCCGTCGAGGCCCTGCGCAGCGAGTAGCCTCGAATTGGGGACAGGCACGTTTCCGAGAGGTAGCCGAACCTCGGAAAAGTGCCTGCGCTCAGAAAAGTGCCTGTCCCTTTTTCGAGCGCCTAGAGGCGCTGCATGCGGTAGCCGACGCCCACATGCGTCTGGATCATCGTGGGGTGCGAGGGGTCGGCCTCGATCTTCTTGCGCAGGGTTCGCATGAACACGCGCAGGCTGGCGACGTCGCTATCCCAGCTCGTCCCCCAGATCTCGTGGGTGATGAAGGTGTGGGTGAGCACCTTGCCGACGTTGCGCGCCAGGAGCACCAGCAGCTTGTATTCCGTGGGGGTGAGGGCGAGCTCGGTGCCGTTTACGAAAGCGCAACCGGACGCGTAGTCGATATGCAGTGGACCGTTGTCGAAGGTGCTGGCCTCGAGCGCCTCGTGGGCGCCCATGGTCGAGCGCCGCAGGCTCGCGCGTACGCGCGCCAGGAGCTCCTCGACGGAGAACGGCTTGGTGAGGTAGTCGTCCGCACCGGCGTCGAGTGCGCCGATCTTGTCGGCGTCCTCGGTGCGCGCCGAGATGACGATGACGGGGGCGGTGGACCAGCTGCGCAGCTTCTCCAACACCTTAACGCCGTCCATATCCGGCAAGCCCAGGTCCAGCAGGACCAGGTCGGGGTTGCCCGAGGCCGCGGCCATGATGGCGGTGTCTCCGCTATCGGCCGTCTCGACGTGGTAGTCTCGCAGGTCGAGCGCGGTCGTTACAAGGTTTCGTACAGCGGGGTCGTCTTCTACGACCAGGATGCGCGCGTGGGCGTTCTCACTCATGGATATCTATCTCCTCGGCGGGCAGGGTGAAGCGGAACAGCGCTCCCTGGGGTTGGTTGTCATCGACCTCGATGATACCCCCGTGGGCCTCGACGATTGAGCGGCACAGGGAGAGGCCCAGGCCGAAGCTTCGGTGGGAGTCGACCGGAGACGCGTCGCCGGCGGTGAAGAAGCGGTCGAAGATTCGCGGTTTATCGGCATCGGCGATTCCGGGGCCGTTGTCGGCGACCTCCACGACGACCCAGCCGCCTTGCTTCTCGGCTCCCACGGTGATCACCGAGCCCTCGGGGGTGTACTTGAACGCGTTTACGATGAGGTTGGTGAGCACCTGCATGATGAGGTGGACGTCGATGCGGACCAGGAGGAGGTCGTCGGTGTGCGCGACCTCCACGCGGTGGCCGTGGGCCTCGCGCGCCACATGGCTGAGGGCGGCAACGATGACCTCGTCCATCAATTCCGACGTGAGATTGAGGCGCATGTCCTCGTCCTCCACGCGCGTGATGGCCAGGAGGTTCTCGACGGTGTCGATCAGCCAGAGGGAGTCGTCGCAGATGGCCGCGGCCAATTCGTGGCGCTTCTCGGCGGGGAGCTTCTCGCCGTCCTCGCACAGGAGGGCCGCGGAGCCCGAGATGGCGGTGAGGGGCGTGCGGAGGTCGTGTCCGATGGAGCGCAGGAGGTTGGCGCGGAGCTGCTCGTTCTTGGCGAGGACGGCCGCCTCCTCGCGCTCGCGCGCAGCCTGGTCGCTTTCGAGTGCGAGCGCGCACTCGCCCACGATGGATAAGACGATGGAGTGCTCGAAAGCCTCCAGCTTCCTGCGCTGCAGGTCGATCCCGATTACGCCGAAGACCTCGTCGCCCGCGCGGACGGCGAGGTAGAGGCACTGGGCCTCGGGCAGGGTGCGGGTGCTCGCCCCGGCGTGCTTGTTGTTGGTGAAGGTCCACGTGGCGACCGCCCGCTCGTAGTCGGAGAGGAGCGCGGCCGATCGGTCCTCGGTGCCCGCGGGCTCATAGAGCGCATCGCCCAGCAAGCCGTGCGCGGCGGGATAGAAGACCACGTCGAGCTTGAGGAGCTTGATGAGCTGGCTCATGGCGACGCGGGCGCGGGCCTCGGCGCCGTGGGCCTGCTGCAGAAGTTGGTTGGTCTCGAGGAGGACGCGGGTACGGAAGGCGTTTTTGGCTGATGCGCGGGCGTTGTCGGCGATGCGCGCGGTGAGCTCGGCGGCGACCATGGCGGTCGCGAACATGATAGCGAAGGTGACGAGGTAGCTGCGGTCGTAGCTATCGAGGGAGAACAGGGGCGTGACGAAGCAGAAGTTGTACAGCACCACCGAGAGGATGCTCGACAAGATCGTGCAGATGCGCCCCGTCGTGGTGACGGCGGTGAGCAGTGCGGTGAGGATGTAGAGGGATATGATGCTCGAATCTGCGAATCCCAGGCGATGGAAGAGCGCGCCGATCGCCGTAGCGGCGAGGGAGAGGCCGAGCGTGCGCAGGACATCCCGTCCGCTGGGCGGCTGGAACGCGGAGGGCTCGCGCTGCGCGGCCGGTCGCGGCACGGGCTCGGCTTGGTCGGGGATGATGTAGATATCGAGGTTCGGGGCGATCGAGATGAGCTGTTCGACGAGGGACTTGCGGCCGAAGAGCGCTTGGCGCATGCCGTGCGGCTCGCCCGAGCGCCCCATGACGATCTTCGAGATGCCCGAGAGGCGAGCGAACTCGGAGATCTGGAACGCTATGTCGTCGCCGTAGACGGTCTCCATATGGGCGCCGAGCTGTTCGGCCAGCGCGATGTTCGCCGCGAGCTCGGCGCGCTCGTCGTCGTCCATGGTCTGCGTGCGCGGGCTCTCCACGAAGAGCGCGACGAGCTCTCCGCGGAACGCCTTCGCCATACGCGAGGCGGCGCGGACGATACGCGGATTCGTAGGGGCGGGGGAGACGCAGACGAGGATGCGCTCGCTGGTGTAGTAGTCGCGGTTGCCCAGTACACGCGCGGCGTCGGCGAGTCGTCCGGTGCGGTCGGCGCAGCGGCGCAGGGCGATCTCGCGGAGCGCTGTGAGGTTCTCGACGGTGAAGAAGTTGCGCTGCGCGCGGTCGGCTTGCGGGGCGCGGTAGACGAGGCCTGCCTTCAGGCGCTCGAGCAGGTCTTCGGGCTCGATGTCCACGAGCTCGACCTGGTCGGCGTCGTCGAAGATGCGGTCGGGGATGCGCTCGCTCACGATGATCCCCGTGATGGCGGCCACCATGTCGTTCAGGCTCTCGATATGCTGCACGTTGACGGTGGTGTAGACGTCGATGCCGGCGCGCAATAGCTCCTCGACATCCTGGTAGCGCTTTTCATGGCGGCATCCCGGCGCGTTGGTATGGGCTAGCTCGTCAACGAGGACGAGCTGGGGGGAGCGCACGATGGCGGCGTCGAGGTCGAACTCGGTGAGCGTGATGCCGTTGTGCTCGACGAGCTCGTGCGGAATCTGCTCGATGCCCTCCATGAGGCGCGCCGTCGCGGGTCGCTCGTGCGGTTCGATATAGCCGGCGGCCACGTCCACGCCCCGCCGCTGCGCCTCGTGGGCGGCTTGGAGCATCGCATAGGTCTTGCCCACGCCCGCTGCGTAACCGAAGAAGATCTTGAGGTGTCCCCGGCGCGTGCGGGCCTCGGCCGAGGACGCATCGCGCTCGACGGCCTTCAGCAGCAGGTCGGGGTTGGCTCGGACGTCCGATGCGGTGCGCGGCATGGTGCGGCCTTTCTCGTGCAGGATGGTTGACGCCCGGTGCGAATGCGGTCCGGCCGGGGCGGTACAAGCGTCGAGTATAGCCTTCGTCATCCCACCGGTATAGCCATCTACCTGCATCTTTATGTCATCTTAAGGCCGAGGCGTCCAACCCTAATACCACCTTTATGCGCGAAGTCGTTTACTGATCATGTGCATCCGCTTGAAGGGCCGGGTGTACGAGGGCTATCCGCACTTGGAAAGGTTGGAAACATGAACGTCCTCATCCCGATCATCGGCATCACCTGCATCGGACTCTTGATCTACTACATCTACATTCTCATGAGGAGCGATTCGTAACCATTATGAATGCTGTGATTCAGTACGTACTGTACTTCGCCGTGCTCGTCGTTCTGGCTGTTCCGCTCGGGCGGTTCATGGCTCGTGTCATGGACGGCGGGCACACGTTTCTCTCTCCCGTGCTCGGTCCGGTCGAGCGCGGTATCTACCGTCTGCTGCGCATCGATGATGCCGAGCAGATGGGCTGGAAGCGCTACCTGGTGAGCGTCCTTGCCTTCTCGGGCATCGGGTTCGTGGCGCTCATTGCGCTTCAAATGCTTCAGGCCGTCTTGCCGGGCAACCCGCAGCACCTGCCGGGCGTGCCGTGGGACCTGTCGTTCAATACGGCGGCCTCCTTCATCACCAATACCAACTGGCAGTCCTATTCCGGCGAGACCACCCTGTCCTACCTCGTGCAGTTCATGGGTCTCACCGTGCAGAACTTCGTTTCCGCCGGCACCGGTATCGCGGTCATGTTCGCGCTGATCCGCGGCTTCCGTCAGGTCAAGGAGCAGGGCCTGGGTTCCTTCTGGGTCGACCTCACCCGCACCGTCCTGTATGTGCTCATCCCGCTGAACCTCGTGTTGGGCGTCTGCCTGGCTGCCGGTGGCGTCATCTCCAACTTCCAGCCGGCTCGGAAGGCTGAGCTCGTAGAGCCTGTCGCCGTCCAGCCTAATGCAGACGGCGGCTGGAGCGTCATCGACGGCGCCCAGATCGAGGGTGACACGGTCAAGGTCGATGGCAAGGTCGTTGAGGGCGCGCGCGTGGTCACCGAGCAGTTCCTGCCCCAGGGTCCCGCGGCTCCTCAGGTCGCCATCAAGCAGTCCGGCACCAACGGCGGCGGCTTCTTCGGCGTGAACTCCGCCCATCCGTATGAGAACCCCAGTGCCTTCACCAACATCATCGAGATGACCAGCCTGTTGCTGATCCCGGCCGCCTGCTGCTTCACCTTCGGTATCGGCGTCAAGAACACCAAGCAGGGCAAGGCCATCTTCGCCGCCATGTTCATCCTGCTGGTGGTCTTCACCACGGCCATCGCCGTGAATGAGCACGCCGCCACCCCGCAGCTGGCCGATGACGGCGCGGTCGCTCTCGAGATGACCGACGGCCAGGCCGGCGGCAACATGGAGGGCAAGGAGAGCCGCTTCGGTATCGCCGCCTCCTCCACGTGGTCGGCATACACCACCGCCGCTTCCAACGGCTCGGTTAACTCCATGCACGACTCCTACACCCCGCTGGGCGGTTTTGTCCAGATGCTCCAGATGGCTCTGGGCGAGGTCGTCTTCGGCGGCGTGGGCTGCGGCCTGTACGGCATGGTCGGCTTCGCCATCCTCACGGTGTTCATCGCCGGCCTCATGGTCGGACGCACGCCTGAGTTCCTGGGCAAGAAGATCGAGCCGGGCGAGATGCGCTGGGCAGTCGTCCTGTGCCTGGCAACTCCGTTTGCCATTCTGGTGTGCTCGGCTATCGCCTGCATGGTGCCCGGTCTTGCCGACCAGCTCAACAATGGCGGCGCGCACGGCTTCTCCGAGGTGCTGTATGCCTTCACCTCATGCGGCGGCAACAACGGCTCGGCGTTTGCAGGCATGAACTGCAACATTCCCTGGATCAACGTCATGCTCGGCCTCGAGATGCTGTTCGCCCGCTTCATGCCCATCATCGGCACGCTGGCTATCGCCGGCTCGCTGGCCAAGAAGGGTAAGGTCGCCGAGAGCGCCGGCACCCTGTCTACCACCAACGGCATGTTCGTATTCCTGCTCGTGTTCATCGTTCTGCTGATCGGTGCCCTGAGCTTCTTCCCGGCCCTGGCGCTTGGCCCCGTTGCCGAGTTCTTCCAGATGATTGCGTAAAGGAGGGCGCAGATTTATGGCTATGAAAAAAGACATGATGGGCCGCGCGGTCCGCGACTCGTTTGCCAAGCTGGATCCTCGCGTCCAGATTCAAAACCCGGTCATGTTCCTGGTGTGGCTTTCCGCCGTCATGACCTCCGTCCTGGCCGTCGCTTCCATCTTCGGTATGCAGGACGCGGGCGTGCCCACTTACTATGTGGTCGCCATCGCGGTCATCCTGTGGCTCACCGACCTGTTCTCGAACTTCGCCGAGGCGCTTGCCGAGGGACGCGGTAAGGCTCAGGCCGATTCCCTGCGTGCGGCCAAGAAGGATGTCGAGGCGCATCGCATCGAGTCCGTTGAGGACAAGGAGCACTTCACCGTCGTTCCTGGCACCGAGCTCACGCGCGGCGACCTGGTGATCGTGCGCGCCGGCGAGCAGATTCCCGGCGACGGCGACGTCATCGAGGGCGCTGCCTCCGTTGACGAGTCCGCCATCACCGGCGAGTCCGCCCCCGTGGTCCGCGAGGCCGGCGGCGACCGCTCTGCCGTTACCGGCGGTACCACGGTGCTCTCCGACTGGATCATCGTCAAGATCTCCAGCGAGCCCGGCCAGAGCTTCCTGGACAAGATGATCGCGATGGTCGAGGGCGCCGCGCGCAAGAAGACCCCTAACGAGATCGCTCTGGAGATCTTCCTGGTGGCCCTCTCCATCGTCTTTATCCTGGTCACGCTGGCCCTGTATTGCTACTCCTGCTTCTCGGTCGGTCTTAACGACATGGTCAACCCCACGGCCGTGACCACGCTCGTGGCGCTGCTCGTGTGCCTGGCTCCCACTACCATCGGCGCGTTGCTGTCCGCCATCGGCATCGCCGGCATGAGCCGTCTGAACGAGGCCAACGTGCTGGCCATGTCCGGCCGCGCCATCGAGGCCGCCGGCGACGTCGACATCCTCATGCTCGACAAGACCGGCACCATCACCCTGGGTAACCGCCAGGCCGCCGAGTTCATCCCGGTCGACGGCGTCGACCCCGCGGAGCTGGCCGATGCCGCCCAGCTCTCCTCGCTGGCCGACGAGACGCCCGAGGGCCGCTCGATCGTCGTGCTCGCCAAGGAGCAGTTCGGTCTGCGCGGCCGCACGCTCGAGGATAAGGGTATGGAGTTCATCCCGTTCACCGCGGCAACGCGTATGTCCGGCGTGAACTACGAGGGCAATGAGATCCGCAAGGGCGCTGCCGATTCCGTGCGCACCTATGTGGAGGCGGCCGGCGGCGTGTTCTCCCGGGAGTGCGACGAGGTCGTCGAGCGCATCGCCAAGGCCGGCGGCACCCCGCTGGTCGTGACCAAGAACTGCCGCGTGCTGGGCGTTGTGTATCTCAAGGACATCATCAAGTCCGGCGTTAAGGAGAAGTTCGCCGACCTGCGCCGCATGGGCATCAAGACCATCATGGTGACGGGCGACAACCCGCTCACCGCCGCGGCAATCGCCGCCGAGGCCGGCGTTGACGACTTCCTGGCCGAGGCCACCCCTGAGGGCAAGCTCGAGAAGATCCGCGAGTTCCAGCGTGAGGGCCACCTGGTCGCCATGACCGGCGACGGCACCAACGACGCCCCGGCGCTCGCCCAGGCCGACGTCGCCGTTGCCATGAACACGGGCACCCAGGCTGCCAAGGAGGCCGGCAACATGGTCGACCTCGATTCCAGCCCCACAAAGCTCATCGAGGTCGTACGTATCGGCAAGCAGCTGCTCATGACCCGCGGTTCGCTCACGACCTTCTCGGTGGCCAACGACGTGGCGAAGTACTTCGCTATCATCCCGGCCCTGTTCTCGCCGATCTACCCGGGCCTTGGCGCGCTCAACATCCTCGGTCTGGCAAGCCCGCTGTCCGCGGTTCTTTCGGCCATCATCTATAACGCGCTCGTTATCGTCGCGCTGATCCCGGCGGCCCTCAAGGGCGTTAAGTATCGCGAGGTCCCGTCCGGACAGCTGCTGACCCACAACCTGCTCGTGTGGGGTCTGGGCGGCATCGTTGCCCCGTTCGTATTCATCAAGCTCATCGACATGCTGCTCGCGTTCTGCGGCATTATGTAAGTGGAGGTTTGTATGTTCAAAGGCGTTGCATCGCGCGCGCTCGGCGTGTTCGCGCTGTTTACCGTTGTCTGCGGCCTGGGCTATACGCTCGTCGTGACCGGCATCGCCCAGGTTGCGTTTCCGTATCAGGCGAACGGTTCGCTCATCGAGGTCGACGACAAGATCGTGGGCTCCGAGCTGATCGGTCAGAACTTCGAGGATGAGGACCACATGTGGGGCCGCATCCAGAACGTGACTATCGTCGAAGGGGAGGACGGAGGGCTCATGGCCTACGGCGCCCCGTCCAATTTGTCCCCGGCGAGTGAGGAGTACCGGCAGCTTGTGGACGCGCGCGTCGAGAAGATCCGCGCCTCCAATCCCGACGCCGGCATGGATGCCGTGCCCGTCGACCTGGTGACGTGTTCCGGCTCAGGGCTCGACCCCGAGATCTCCCCCGATGCCGCCGAGTACCAGGTCCCGCGTCTGGCAAAGGCCACGGGCAAGAGCGAAGACGGGGTGCGTGAGATCATCGCCCAGTGCACCAAGGGCCGATTCCTGGGTGTCTTCGGCGAGCCCACGGTCAACGTGCTCAAGGTGAACCTCATGCTGGATGGCGAGCTGTAGGCGGCGCTTTCGACTAGAGATGCTTGCATGCCCCCGGTGCGGTGCCGCCGTGCCAGGGGCATGATTGTTTTAACCAGCGGTTAGATTTCCTGCCGAAAACATGAGGGCGTGTCAATTGTGCTGGCGGCCGCTAGCTGATGAAGGGCGCCGTGTCGGCGATGAGGGATCAGGCCTCCGGGTATGGCCAGAGGGGGCTGTGGGTGGCCTCTCAGATTAGGGACGGGCACTTTTCTGAGGGAGGGTCTATGCGGAGACGTATACCTTTTCCACCTCGGCGATGTACATGGTGTGGTAGTCGTCCTCGGGGTAGTTGCCGGAGCCGCAGGCGCGGTCGATGAAGCATGCGGGCTTGATGTCGTCGGCGTTTTGGCTCCGTCGCCCGCCGCCTCCCGCGATCCGCCTAGAGCTCCCGGATGACGCGCGCGGGCACGCCCGCCACCAGCACGTTGTCCGGGAAGGAGCGGATGACCACGGCTCCCGACCCCACGACGACGTTGTCGCCGAGCGTAACGCCCGGGTTGATCGTCGCGTGCCCGCCGATCCAGCAGCTCTTGCCGATGGTGCGCAACCTTACGTTTTCGTTCGCTGCGCGTAAGCCGAATCGATGGTAGGGGAGGGCCTCGCCCGCGAGAATGGATGCCGTCAAGACGTTCGGAGGGATCATCATGCGACTGCATCTCAAGCTCGCCATCGGCAACGTGCGCCGCAGCGCGCGCGACTATTCGGTGTACCTCGCTACGCTCGGATTCGCGGCGTGCCTGCTGTACTCGTTCGTGGCGTCGACAGACCACCTGCGCGCCATGGGGCTCTCGTCCGAGCAGATGGGCGTGCTGGGGAGCGCGGGCGACGTCTTGCAGGCGTTCTCCGTCTTCACGGTGCTCGTGTTCCTCTTTCTGGTGCGCTATGCCAACCGCTTCCTGCTGCGCCGGCGCAAGCGCGAGTTCGCCTTGTACGAGCTGTGCGGCATGGGGCGCGCCGCGGTATCGGGCGTGCTCGTGGCCGAGATGGCGCTCGTGGGCGCCGGTGCGCTGGCATGCGGCTTGGCGGCGGGCGCGGCGCTGTCGCCCGCGTTCGGCGCGGTCGCGGCGTTCGTGTTCGACGTCCCCTGGAGGCTCGCGTTCTCCTTTTCGTCGGACGCCGCGGCATGGACCGCCGGGTGCTTCGCTGTGGTGTTCGTGTTGAACGCGGTGGACGGCGCGCGCGACATCGCGCGGCGCCCGCTGATCGAGCTCATGTCCGCCGAGCGCGCGCCGGAGCGCATGCGCCTCGGCGGCCGGGTCGCGCGGGGCGGCCAGGCGGTGCTCGCCGCGGTCCTGCTCGCGGTCGTGTGGGGGTCGTGCCTGTTCCAGCCGGTGTACTTCATCGCGTTCATCATCCCCATGGGCTTCGCCGCCTGCTTCGCCACGTCGCTCGTCGCGCGCCTGGGCGTGGCCGCGTGGGGCGAGCGGGTGCGCGGGCGCTCCGAGTGCTACTGGGACGGGCTCACCGCCTTCACGGTGCGGCAGGTCGAGGCGCGCGTGTCCAGCACGTCCATGGCGCTCGCCTGCGTATGCGTGCTCGTCGCGGTGGCCGTGTGCATGATGGTCGCGGGATTCGTCTTCAGCATCGGGCTGCGCACGCCCGAGATGGTCTCGGCCGGTATCGCGGCGTCGATGGCGCCGATCGGCTACATCGGCATCTTCTACGGGGCGGTATTCCTGCTGAGCGCGGTCGCGGTGCTCGCGCTCCAGCAGCTTTCGGGCGCGGTCGATGCCCGGTGCGCGTATGGCGTGCTGGGGCAGCTCGGGTGCGACCGCGCCCTCATGCGCGCGTCCGTGCGCCGGCAGCTCGCGCTCTACTTCGCCGCTCCGCTCGCCGGTGCGCTCGTCCACGACGTCTTCGGGTTGTTCCTCGTGGCGTTCCTGGCGTTCGCGATCGGTGCCGAGGGCTTGCTTGCGATCGTCGTGGGCGTGCTCGCCTTCACGGTCGGTCTCATGGCGGTGTACGGCGCGATCACCGCCCGCGCCGTCGAGCGCATGGTTCTGGAGACCGTGGAGTAGGCCCTCAAACTTCAATTGCGGGACTGTCCCTAAATTAAGTCTGCCCGCCGGCGAGGCGCTCCGCATCGCACAGCTGTTTCTCAGCTTGCTCGGGTATCCTTCTCCTTGAATTAGCGACGAGGGGAGGCGCCCGATGCGCATCTTGCTTTGCGAGGATGCTCCGCGCCTGGCGGAGGCGGAGGCCGAGGTCTTGCGCAAGCAGGGCTATGGCGTCGATATAGCGACAGACGGTGAGCGTGCTGAAGAGCTCGCCCTCACCGGGGCGCACGATTGCGTGCTTCTCGACATCATGCTGCCCAGAAAGAGCGGCTTGGAGGTTCTGCAGGCCCTGCGCGCGGCGGGCTCATCGGTGCCGGTGATCTTGCTCACCGCGCGCTCGGGCGTGGGCGACCGCGTGGCGGGGCTCGATGCCGGCGCGGACGATTACCTGCCCAAGCCGTTCCATGCAAGCGAGCTCCTCGCGCGCATCCGTGCGGTGACGCGCCGCCCGCCCGCGATGAGGCCCTCGACGGACCTTGCATCTTGCGGCGCCGTGCTCGATATGCGCGGCCTCTCCCTTCGTGTGACTACGGAGTCGGGGACATGCGATGTCGCGCTCACGCCCCGCGAGGCTCAGTTGCTCGAGGGGCTCATGGCGCGCGCCGGCGCGCCCGTCGCGAAGGGCGAGCTCGTAACGAGCCTTTGGGGCCCGTTCTCCATCGGCGGCGAGAACCGGCTCGAGGTGCTCGTGCACGCGCTGCGCGGGAAGCTGAAGAGCATCGGTGCCGGGCCCCGGATCGAGACGGTCCGCGGCGTCGGGTATCGCTGGGCGATGTGATGCGAGCCGGGAAGAGGGGAGACGATGATGGACGCGAAGTATGCGAGCGCTGTGAATGGGAAAGACGGGCTTGCCACGACGTATCGCCGCCTATGGCTGACGTCCAGCGTGTTGGCGTGCGCCGTCCTCGTGGTAGCGCTCATGGGCGCTTGGGGGTTCTCCGCCACGACGGCGTACGAATCCGCCGCGACCCTGCTATACGGCACCATGACCTCCGAGCGACCCGAGCCAGACGCGCTGCGCGGCGGACATGCCACGGCATCCGAGGCCGTCGCAGCCTACACATGGCCCGAGCGGGACGATTTCCTGCCGATGAGTGTTGGACGCGATATCGCGACATGGGACGGTCTGCCGGGGTTCCACGAGGCCTTCGTCGCGCTGTATGCTCCAGATGACACGGTGACGCTGCTGCAGCGCCCGTCGCGCGTGACGACGGGCGAGGACTCGGACTTCACCGACGAGGAGGCTGCCGAACTTATCGAGGGCGCGGGCGATGCGTTCGCGTCCGGTCGCGCGCGCTTCTGGTGGGAGCGCCTGATCACGGTGGGCGGCAGGACGTTCCTGTGGGACAGCGCGGTGGTCTGCGTCAACCCGGACTATGATCCCAAGACGGGGGAGAATTCGGATACAGCGTGGTATGCGAGCGGCGACTTGCAGGATTACGTGGCGGACGGCTACCTCGCCGGGCGCATGCTCGGCATGCTCGACGTGACGCCCGACGTGGTCTCGCTCACCTCGCTCGCCAAGATGCTCGCCGCGTTGGGGGCGGTCGGTTGCGCGCTGTTGGTGCTCGTGTGCCGTCGCATGGTGCGTCGCGCGCTCAAGCCCGCGGAGGATGCCGCCGAACGGCAGCGCGCGTTCATCGTGCGGGCATCGCATGAGCTCAAGACGCCCCTCGCCTCGCTTTCCGCCACGATCGACGCGATGGGGGCGAACGAGGACGAGACCGTCGGCAGTCAGCGCCGCTGGCTGGACAACATGCGCGAGGAGGTCGACGCCATGGCGGCGCGCGTCTGCGAGCTGCTGGCCGGCCTGTAGCCCAGGGACTGCGTCTTTCAGAAAGGGGGCAGGCATCAATTTGAGAGCTCCGTGCAGACGAATGCGAGCGTGAGATGCGGGCCGATCCGGTTCCTGTGCGGAAGGGCGCCGGGTCCGCCCGTGTTGCTGGTCCTCGGACCTCAGAAAAGTGCCTGTCCCCTTTCTGGGGCTTCGTTTCGAGTGCGTGAACTTGCGGAGCTGCCTATCGGCACTGTGGGCTGGTAGTACACTAAAACCCCGTGGAAGCAAGCATCTTCGACGGGAAAGCGCAGGTAGACACCATGACAAAGCATATATTCGTGACCGGCGGCGTGGTCAGCTCGCTGGGCAAGGGCATCACCGCGGCATCGCTGGGGCGTCTGCTCAAGTCGCGCGGCTACCGGGTGACCATGCAGAAGGCCGATCCGTATCTCAACGTGGACCCGGGCACCATGAGCCCGTTCCAGCACGGCGAGGTGTTCGTCACCGAGGACGGCTACGAGAGCGACCTCGATCTCGGTCACTACGAGCGTTTCATCGACGAGAACCTCACGCGCGACTCCAACTTCACCACGGGCGCCATCTACCAGGACCTCATCGCGCGCGAGCGCCGCGGCGACTTCCTCGGCGGCACGGTGCAGGTCATCCCGCACGTGACGAACGCCATCAAGGCCAAGTTCCGCGGCGTCGAGGAGCAGACGGGCGCCGACGTGGTCATCACCGAGCTCGGCGGCACGATCGGCGACATCGAGGGCCAGCCGTTCGTCGAGGCCATCCGCCAGTACAAGAAGGATGCCGGCGCCGAGAACGTCTGCTACATCCACGTCTCGCTCGTGCCCTATATCGCGGCGGCCCACGAGGTAAAGACCAAGCCGACGCAGCACTCCGTCAAGGAGCTGCGGAGCTTCGGCATCCAGCCCGACATCATCGTGCTGCGCAGCGACCACCACATCGACGACGACGTGCGCGCCAAGATCGCCTCGTTCACCGACGTGGACGTGGATTGCGTGTTCACCTGCGAGGACGCCCCGTCCATCTACGATGTGCCGCGCATGATGGCCGAGCAGGATTTCGACCTGCGCGTCTGCGAGCGCCTGGGGCTCGATCCGCACGAGCGCGACATGGCAGATTGGGAGGGGTTCCTCGCTGCGAAGGACCATGCGGAAAACGAGGGCGACCCCGTGAAGATCGCGCTCGTGGGCAAGTACACCCAGCTGCCCGACGCGTACCTCTCCGTCATCGAGGCGCTGCATCACGCGGGCACGCACCTGGGCAAGCACGTGGAGGTCGAGCTCGTCGACGGCGAGGCGCTCTCCGACGACAACGTCGAGCAGGTGCTGGGCGACGCATCGGGCATCCTCGTTCCGGGCGGCTTCGGCAGGCGCGCCTTCGACGGCAAGATCGCCGCTGCCCGCTACGCGCGCGAGCACCAGGTGCCGTATCTGGGTATCTGCCTGGGGATGCAGGTCGCCGTGTGCGAGTTTGCGCGCGACGTGCTGGGCTATGCGGACGCGAGCTCGTCCGAGTTCGACCCGCAGTGCGCGCACGCCGTGATCGATCTGCTCGATGAGCAGGAGGGCGTGACCGAGAAGGGCGGCACCATGCGCCTTGGCGCGTATCCGTGCGCGCTCGTCGCAGGCACGCTCGCTGCGGAGGCATACGGCGAGGCGCTCGTTCAGGAGCGCCATCGTCATCGTTACGAGTTCAACAGCGCGTACCGCGAGGAGCTGGAGGCGGCCGGATTGGTCGTGTCCGGCACGAGCCCGGATGGCCTGCTCGTCGAGATGGTCGAGTTGCACCGCGACCAGCATCCGTGGTTCGTCGCCACGCAGGCGCACCCCGAGTTCAAGAGCCGCCCCACGCGTCCGCACCCGCTGTTCCGTGAGTTCGTCCGCGCTGCTGCGGCCACCTCGATGTAGGTGCTGCCCCCACATTGAGGTGCGGCGCTACATTGAGGTGGTGCTTGGGGCCACGTGCTGGGAATGCGCCGTGGCCCCGTGCGACCGAAGGGCCGTGCGCGGAGTCCTCGGCGATTCTCATGCGAGTCGTGTCGCCTGCGCTCTACGGAGCGTAGGTAGGCGCGGTCGTGCTTGGCGGACATAATGGCAGGCGTGCACACGTTCGGCATGGCGCGCTCCGACGCGCCGCAACCATGTAATCCTAGCCATCGTATAGAAAGTTTTATGGAAAGACTAAATGCAACAACAGTTTTTGAGGGTAAAAAGTGTTTATGCCATAATGATTTTAGTTGTAATCATCTATTGTTAGATGGCAATAATAGATTAACTGGAAT
>NZ_JADNJJ010000135.1:0-6741 GCF_015554865.1 Collinsella sp. D33t1_170424_A12
TCAAGGCCCAAACAGCCCAGCAGCTCGAGCAGATGAAGGCCAAGAAGGACGAGGTCCAAACGCTCATCGACGGCCTGGACCAGGATGTCAAGGACCTCATCAACAAGCGCGACGCCGAGATCCTCGCCGCGGCCGCGGCCGAGGAGGCGGCGCGTCAGGAGGCCGCGAACCGACCCACCACTTCCATCCCCGGCAGCGGTCAGGGTTCCGCGAGCGCCGGCAACCGGCAGCAGCTCGTGGTTTCGTGGTGCCACAAGACGCCGTCGCCCGGCCTGGGCCTGTGCGCCTGGTGGGTATCGGATGTCTTCGAGCGCGCGGGCATCTGCCGCGTCTCGGGCAACGCCGACGATATGTACTACGCCTGGTGCAACAGCTCAAACAAGGCAAACCTGCAGGTAGGCATGATTATCGCCGTATCGTCCCACGGGCACACCGCCGCGGGCCGCATCTACGGACACGTGGGCATCTACGTGGGCGATAACACCGTTATGGACAACATCGGCTACATCCGCAGCATCAACGTGGATTCGTGGATCGCTTACTACGGCGACGTCGTCACCCCGCGCTGGGGCTGGGCCAACGGCATCAACCTCGCGGGATAGCCGCCGTCCAGGGCCCGCGGCGCCCCGGACGCACCGGCGGCGGCGACGGGGTCCGGACGCACTGGCAACGGCGGGGGCGCGCCGCACGCACCGGCGGACGCCGGGCTGGGCACCGTGCGTATGGAAACCGACCGCCTGCGGCTTCCAAAGCGGCGAAAAAGCATACGTATAACGACAAGGGCATACGTACAAGAGCGCGGCCCCGGTCCCGGAACGCATCCCGGGCCGGGGCCGCTTTCATATTCGAGCGCAATCGATGCTAGCGGGACGCGATCACCCGGCTCGCACGCCTACTCGTTGTTGCAGCGCGATTCGAAACGACGGTAGACCCAAGCGCCCGCCAGCACCAGCACGGCCGCCACCGCCACGGACACCGCCATGACGCCGTACTCCCCCGTGCCGAAGGCTGCGGCGGCGATGGTCGACGTGACGATGGACGGTATGCGGCCCAGCGTGGCGATGGCCAGCATGGGGGCGAAGCGCACCGACGTAAGCCCTGCGACATAGGTGAGCACGTCCTTGGGCGTCCCGGGGATCAGAAACACGACGAGCATGATCAGCTCGAGGCGCCGCGCATTTCGCATCCACCCAAAGCGCTCGATCTGCTCGCGCTTGCAGAAGAGGCCGACAACCTTCCAGCCCCAGCGCCGCACCGCCCCATATACCAGCGACGACCCGATCGCCGAGGCGAGCAGGCACAGCGCAGTGCCCTCCCAGAACCCGAACGCATAGCCGCTCGCCAGCTCGATGGGCTCGCCGGGAAGCACCGCCACCACGATCTGCAACGTGTTGATCGCCAGGAGCGCCAGGCGGCTTAGCACCGCATGGTCATCGACGAACGCATGTACCGCGTCCGGGCTGGATAGCCATGCATACGCTTGGGGCAGCACGCTCCAACCAGCAGCCAGCACGGCGCCTACCGCCACCACCGCCGCAAGCGCGGCGCTCGCGCGCAGGGCGCGGCTGAAGCGCGGACCTCCGCCGTCATCGGGCGCACCGCCCGCAGCCGCGGGTCCGTGCAGCGCGGACTCGCGTTCGGGAGACGCAGCCCCGCCGAAGAGCGGTCGCACGCTCACCGCCTCCCCGGCTGTCGCCGCCGCAGACGCGCTGCCTTCGCCTCGTCCTCGTGAAAGCATGATGACTCCCTTCCTATCGTGAGCATCAGCTTCCCAAACGCATGTCAACCTTTTGTCAACGCGACGGATTCCTTTGAGATTTCCTAGGAGACGCGGCGGTTTTCACCGCATCCCCGGCAGGCTCGACGCTGCCGCCCGCATCGAACACCGCGCGCACCCGCGCGCCGCCCTGGCTGCCGTTGGCCAACTCGATCGCCCCGCCGTGCAGGCGCGCGAGCGTGGAGGAGATATTGAGCCCCAGGCCGAAATGCTCGGCTGATTTGTTCTCGCTGAAGAACGGGTCGCACCCGCGCCGCAGCGCCTCGGGCGTGAAGCCCGGCCCGTCATCGTCCACCACGATGCTCAGGCACAAAGCGGCCCCGGGCGACTCCGTGTAGACACGGAGACCCACGTGGACCCTGCTCGCCGCATGCACGCAGGCATTGCTCACGATGTTGCCCAGGACCTCCTCTACCAGAGGCATGTCGAGGGCGAGCTCGCCCATGCCCTCCAGCTGCCGCGAACAGGAAACCTCGAGCCCGGGCCGACGAGCCATCGCGACGTCGCGCGCCGCCGACTCGATACGCCCGCATGCCTCCGCCGCGTCGACCGCCTCGCGCACGATGGCGCGGTCTTCAAGTTTCGACAGACCGCCCATGGCCGTCGCATACGCTTCCAGACGCGCAACCTGGCTCGCCAGCACCTCCAAAGTCGCCTCGTCTATCCGCTCGCCGCGATTCGCTCGCAAGCGCGCCATCTCGACCGTGCCCTTGAGCACCGTCACCGGCGTACGCAGGTCGTGCGCGAAAGCAGCGTTGAGCCGACGACACTCCTCGGCCGTACGCCACAGCTCGCGCTGGGCATCCAGCAGCGATGCGCGCATATCCTCGAGCGTGCACGCAAGCGACCCCAGCTCCCTACCCCGTACGGGCTCGATGGCAAAATCCAGATCCTGCCTGGCGATGCGCTGCGCCGCTCCCGCCAGCGAGCCCAACGGCCCTGCGATATGCAGCCGGTAGAAACGACGGAACATGATCCAGGCCAAGCCGCCGTAGAACACGAACGGCGCCGCCAGGTTAAGCAGCATGCCCAGCGCGTACGGAGCCGCGTCCGCGGGAATGCCGTCCGCGTAGTACGCCACGTTCGAGACCATGTCCGGACCGAACGCCTGGCGCAGATCGACCCCTGTCGCCTGCTCGAAGAGGGCCACGGCATCCACGCGGCCCGCCCGGTTGGCGCTGTCATAGGCCGGCAGGCGGTCGGGCGCGATGACGCCGCGGTCGTCCAGGACATCCTCCGAGGTGAAGCCAGGCTCGTAGTTGTAGTTGAGGCCCCAGTCATACAGATGGACCGTGCCGGCGCGCACCAGCCCCATCGTCGCATCGGCCTCGGGGTACCGTTCATCCGGCGACTCCCCGTACGACTCGATCGGCTCGCGCTCGGGTTCGATATCGCGCTGCACGCCCACGAACACGGCATACGGGTTGTCGCCCGGCAGGTTGATCTCGGTCGCCGGCACGAGCTCGTCTCGCCGCGCGTCGTAGATGTACGGGCCCGTCTCGATCGAAGCGCGCGTGAGCGTTCCGTCGCCCGCCTCGATCTCGACCGTGTAGTAGACCGATTGGCGCGCATCCACCACGCTCAGCACCGCGGCCGTACCAGCCGTGGCTATTACGAGATAGCTGGCAAGATATGCCACGAACACCGTGCCCAGGGGCCGCGCCCGCCACCAGCGCGCCACGCGCTCGCGCGCGGCCGCTACCGGGCGGACCATCTGTACCCCACGCCCCAGACGGTCTCGATGCATTCCGCAGGCGCGCCGGCCGCGGTAAGCTTCTTGCGCACGCGGCGCACGTGCTCGCGCACGATCGACGGGTCGCCCGCAGCGCCCCAACCCCATACGCGCTCGTAGATAAGATCACGGTCGAACACGCGGCCCGGGCTCTTGCTCAGCAGCGCCACGATGTCGAACTCGGTGCGCGTGAAGTCGACGCGGCGCTCGCCCCCGCCCGCATTCACCGTCACCTGACGCTCGCCATAATCCACGGTAACACCCTGGAAGAACTTCACCGACTGCTCTCGCTCGCGATGACGGCCCTCGCGCGCGATATGCGCAGCCACGCGCCGGCCCAGCACTTCCAACGAAAACGGCTTGAGCACGTAGTCATCGGCGCCGGCGGCGAAGCCGTCGATCTGGTCCACGTCCTCGATGCGGGCCGTGAGGAAGATGATCGGGCAGGCGAGGTGCTCGCGCAGGCGGCGGCACACCTCGAAACCGTCCATCCCCGGCATGTTCACGTCGAGCAACACCACGTCGACCGGATTGGATGCCCGCTGCAAGGCCTCGACGCCACTCGACGCCGTAAGGGTGCGATAGCCCTCCATGGTGAAATAGTCCGCCAGCATACCTGCGATCGCCGCCTCGTCGTCGACGATCAGAATCGTTCGCTGCGGACGGCCGTCCCTTGTCTGCATTCGGCACTCCTCGTCGTTGGCACAATAGGTCCGTATGCTATCGTGCTCTGCAAATATCTACATTGTGTCACCATTTGACGTCTTTACAGACGCCGCTGTTCTGGATGGATTCTTTCTTCTCGTCCGCAACCTGGGACGGTTTGCCGCAGGCATATGCGCGCCATCTTGCTACACTGGTACGGAAAGCAACTGTTTCGCCCCGCGCCGACGCGGGGCGTGCACCGTATACTCGAAAGGGGTTTCGATGGAATCGATCATGCAGGGCATGACCGGCCCCGCCGTGGACGACGTGCAAACGCGCCTCGTCTCACTTGGCTTCGCCATCGACGAGGGCGAGCTCTCGCAGCAGCGCTTCGACACCACCACCTGCGCCGCCGTCCGCGCGTTCCGCACCGAGCACCAGCTGCCCGACGGCGATTTCGTAGACGCCGCTTGCTGGTCTGCCCTGGTAGACGCCTCCTACAAGCTCGGCGACCGCACCCTCTACCTGCGCCTGCCCAATTTCCATGGCGCCGATGTGCGCGCACTGCAGCAGGCGCTCAACACGCTGGGCTTCGCCTGCGGCGTTGACGACGGCTACTTCGGCCCGCATACCGAGGCAGCGCTCAAGCAGTTCCAGGAAAACGTGGGCCTGTTTGCCGACGGCATGGCCTTCCAGGACACCTTCAACTACATCAATCGCCTGCACCACGTATGGAAGGACAAGCCGTCCGCGGTGGCCGCCAACGGCGAGGCACGCACTGGTTTCGCCCGCGCCGCCAGCGCTCTCGAACGCGCTCGCTTCGCGGTAGGCGGCGAGGACGCGCTCACGCGCAACATCGCGTCGCGCATCTGGAACATCGCCACCGCCACCACCGAGAACAGCGGCGTGATGCTGTACGAGGGAGAGATCCCCGAGGATACCGATGTAGTGTTGATGCTCTCGACCAGCGAGCTGCCCGAGGATGCCGAACCCCAGGCCACCATCGCGCTGGCCGAGTGCCACAACCTCGCGCAGCGCCTGCGCACCGCCATCATGGCATCCAAGCAGCGCCCGGCGCTCATCCGCCTCGAGCTGTCCGACCTCACGAGCTGCGGCACCTTCACATCCAGCGATGCCCAAACCCTGGCGATCCGCCTTCTCGACGGCGTTTGTGATGCATTTGCCGAATAAGTGCGCTACACTAAATGCCTAGCTCGACAGAGCAACCCATCTTGGGGCATCGTCCAGCGGCAGGACCCCGGTTTTTGGTGCCGGTTACGGGGGTTCGAATCCCTCTGCCCCAGCCATGTAAATGCCAACCCAGCTATCTCTCGGTAGCTGGGTTTTTTCATGCGCCCCGTAGGGATTCGAACCCGCGAGGGCGCGAAGCTGAGGCGGCGCGCCGAGCGCCGTCCAGCGCAGCGCGCAAGGGGCCGCCAGGCCCCGCAGCGAGGCGCGTGCGGCCGCGGCCGCACGCGGAATCCCTCTACCCCAGCCACTTAAAACAGCAGCCCAGAGTATCCGTTTTGCTCTGAGCTGTTTTCTTTTTTATTCCCATGGGAAATGACGATGGGAAATCCATGGGAAAAGGCACCGATACAAAAGCCCGGACGCTGCAGCAGCGACCGGGCTCCGTTCATGCTATGCGCTCGCAACCTCCGCATCCGCCGTTGCCGCCGCGTGGCGGGCGGCCGCCACCTTGGCGCGACCCATCTCGGACCACTCGGGCTCCTCGTCCGGCATCGAGCCAACCCGCTTGCCCATGAGCTCCTTCAGGCAGTTCACGGCAACGATCAGGCCGAGCGCCACCAGCAGCACGGCAAACACCAGCTGCAGACCCGAGGTCGCCATCGCCGCTGCGCCGCCCGCCTGCAGCGCCTGCAGGCATCCCAGGATGCTCATCCCCAGCGAGGTGAACGTACACACCAGCAGAAACGCCACGGGAGCATACAGCATCCAGCCCGTGCGGCCCGTGCACTTGCAGAACACCGCGAGCGTGATCATCGTCATGCCGCCCAGCAGCTGATTCGAAGCGCCAAACAACGGCCAGATGTTGAGGTAGCCGCCAAACGTGAGCGCCAAGCCGGGCAGCAGCGTCACCACGGTGGCAAACCACGGATTGCCCAGCACCTTCATCGCGCCGGTCTTCGCACCCTCAACGGCCAGCGCGTCGTTGGTCGAGGCGAAAAACTCGGAGAACGAGGTACGACCGATGCGCGCTACGGCGTCAAGCGAGGTAAGCGCGAGCGCCGACACGTTCATCGTCATGAAGACGGTCGCCACCGTACCATCGACACCGAACGCCTGCATGCCGCGCGCCACGCCGGTTGCGAAGATCGCGAACGGGGTCGAAGCCACGCCGCCGTTCAAGACGCCCGTACCGGCGGTGTTCATATCCGAGAACATGATGCCGGCAACGATGATGGCCAGCACGCCCACGAAGGATTCCACCACCATGGCGCCAAAGCCGACCTTGACCGCATCGACCTCGTTTTCAACCTGCTTGGACGAGGTGCCCGAGGATACCAGGCTGTGGAATCCGGACAGCGCGCCGCAGGCAACGGACACGAACAGGACGGGGAACATC
>NZ_JADNJJ010000136.1:0-6642 GCF_015554865.1 Collinsella sp. D33t1_170424_A12
GTTCCCAGCGAACACCTTCTTAACGGTTATCTCGCTTCCCGTAACGAACCGCGACTCCGATCCATCCGGCATGTGTACGACGTACTCGTTCCTCGCTTTCGCGCCGACGCCCTTCGCCGCCACGAACGGGACCTCTCCCCCTGATGCGACAAACCTCTTTAATAGCTGCCTCTCCTCATTCGCCAGGCCATCCCGGTCGTCGATATCCTTGAACTCCCTCCACAGTTCTCGGAGCTCCTTCGGTCTGACGCCCTCGACCAGCTCGGCATCCTTGTCGTCCTCGAAGCCGGGCACGACCTTGCAGTCGCACCTGCGATGGAAGTGGCGGAACTCGCCGGCGGTCTTCCGCGAGTGGTAGACGGCGCCGCGGCTCGCCAGCATCAGGCAGTACGTGCACGTCTCCGCGCCGGTGGGGACGCGCGCGAAGCGCACCCCCTTCTTCCTGTCTCTGGCGGCGTTGCGCATGATCGTCTCGTTGAGGCTGCGCAGGACGTCGTTGCGGCCGAGCTCGCCGCAGTACTCCGCGAACCCGCGCGGGTCGCCCTCCGCGAGCTTCTTGGCCTGGTAGCGCGCCGTCTCGTCGACGCTCTCGGGGTTGTAGGTCGCCGCGGTGATGGCCGCCGGCAGCCTGGCGCCGCTATCCGCCGCCTGCTTGTCGTACCACTCCGCCGCGAGAGAGGAGGCGGCGGAGTCGTAGACCTGCACCACGCCGGACATGACGGATTTGGCGTACTCGCGGCACTCCGCGACGCTCGCCGACCTCCCCTCGTCGGTCTGGAGCCAGGACATGATCCTCGACTCGATCTCGCGCTGGGCGCCGTCTGACAGGTTCGCCACCGCTCGGTTGTAGGCGTCGAACTGCTCGCGGGATATCATCGCGTCCCGTCCAGGAGCGCGCCCGCGGCCGCTGCGGGGTTGGCGGTCGGGAGGTCGATGCCGGTGCCGGAGGTCGCGGCGGCGACGAGCGCGCGGCTCGTGGCCCGGTCGCGGTCGCTGCGCAGGCGCTGGATCTGGTCGTCGGAAAAGCCGAGCTCCTCGAGGAGCACGTCGCTCTCGGCGAGCCACGGCACGGCCTGGACGTCCTTGAGCATGGCGTCGGCCTGCGTGACCACCGACGGCATGGCGGGGTTGCGGAACTTGGGGCAGATCCGCAGGCGCCGCGCCGCCTGCTCGGCGTACGTGGTGCCCTCCTTGATGGCGAGCGCCATGAGGGCCACATGCGCGAGGGCCTCGCCGTTGTCGGCGTTGAGGTTCTGCGCCTCCACGACGAGCGCCTCCTTGGCGGCGTAGATCGCCTCCGCGCTCGACGGGTTGTCCGAGACCACGCCCAGCTCGCTCAGCGGCACGTTGGTCTCGCCGGAGAAGCGCGCCGCGAGGGATCGCATGTAGTCGATGTGCGGCTGCATGCTGCCCTGGGTGTTCGTTTTCCCCGCCATCGTGATCGGATATCGATACTGCTACCGCTCTTGGCCAAGTCGTCGGCGGATTAGTGCTGTTCGACTTACGGTTGTTCTGCGATATCGCGACCTGCTTCGCCTACCACGCTGAGGCCGCCATGGAAAAGGAAAGGGGGCCAAAGAGATAGCATGTTATAAACAAAGGTCTCGCAGCGCACCCCACGATGCTGCGGGGTCGCAAGCGCCTGAAAGGCCGCATTGCTGCATTTCGAGATGGCTTCCGCAGCAGGTGAAACCGCATGACATGGTTTCACCCTGCACTCGAGCACCCGGGCTATAGGCACGCTATAACAATGTTGCAGATGCGAAATTCTTGACGAATCCAAGTCGAGTCTCTGCCTATCAAGCAGCCCTTGTCCTTGCAGACTCTCATCTAAGCAACCCTCTTCCCGAAGTCGGCGACCCCGCTGGCCCAAACCTTTCATTCAGCCTTACGCGTTGTCAAGGCCCTCCGGGATTAGTGACGTCAAATCGTCAATAGCGCGGTGGGCACATAGTGGCATCCGAGACGCAGTAGAAACTCGCTATAACCGCGTCTGGCGATCTCGAAGCAGACGACCCTCGGGGGCGAGTGTTGAAATCTTCATTTAAGTCACTCATATATGCAATCGGCCATGCAGCAGATTGCATTGATGCCGAAGCCTGTGTTCTACGCCTTCCAGCCCAACTCCTGGCGCGATGCGCAGGTGCCTATAGCTTTGCAACGCGCGTATCGCCGGAGATCGAGCGCATGACAGGGTGCTTCACAATCTTGCCGCATAGCCGTCCTGGGGCGCCAGGACCTCGACCTTGTCGCTGCTGGCATGCTAAACGAGCTGCCGGGCATTGTTTGATTTTCACCCTCCACAGCATCTGGCGGCGCCCTCCCGGTCCCGAAGAATAGCCTAACGACGGCGCAGTAGCGGCCGAAATCCGACAACTACGACACTTCTTTGATTGACTCGCGCGCCGCCCCTTTGAAGCAGCGAGTCAGAAGTTATTCCGTTTTCGCCGTCGTCTTTGCAACCCACCGGGGCAACCGTCCCCTATCGCCTGGAAGCATCTTGAGTGATGCGCGGTAAGCGCAAAAGCATCAAATCGATAACCCGGCACGGAAGCAACATCCTGGCTGTCGCGCCCCCAGCTCCTCGCGGAAACGCATCTCGTCCAAACCCGTCGCAAGGCGCTAGCGCCGAGCGGCACGGGCGGCCCACCTGAAAGGAGGTGAGCGATGGAACCCGTAAGCGTCACGTACCGTTTCGTGCACGTCCTACCCGACGGTAGGAAGGTGCGCATAACGATAACGGTACCCGCTAGATAGCGGATAGCGGGGCGCGTGCGAACTAAACACCAATGCACGCGCCCCGCTATAGACGCATTGTACCCGCTACCGAGAGGAGTAACCACGATGCCCGCACGCTACTACAAGCGCCGCCGCGCCCTGCCCGTGCTGCAGGACGACGGCACGCTCACCGCCCCCGTCGAGGCCATGACGACGCGGTTCTACTTCGGCCTGAAGCGCAAGAAGCCGCACAACGTCTACTACCACGGCGGCCTGTTCTACCGCGTCAAGGCCGTGCCCACGTCGTTCACGAACGATGGAGAACCGTTGACGTGGACCCACGCGCTGGAGCAGCTCGGAAACGTCACGTGCTATGACCGTTTCCTATCGCAGACGCTCGAGCAGGGCAAGGCCGCGCCCGTGTCGCTTCACGTCCGCGACGGCCGCGCCACGGCCACGGGCTGCAAGGGCACGCCCTACGAGGGCGTGGCGTTCCTGGACGGCACGGAGGACGCCGACTACATCGAGGACCTGCTGGACCTCAAGCCGACGGCGCGCAGGCGCCCCACGGCGGCGTAGGGCCTATACAGCGACGAGCGAACGGCGCGGGCACGCGGCCCGCGCCCGATAGGAGGGATTGAAGATGCAAGAGTTCACCGACGGCGCGTTCGAGGACGGGCGCAAACGCCTCGTGGTCATCGAGTGGGACGCCAACGGGTCGAGGGACCCGGACGAGTGGGACGAGTGCGACGCGGGCGCGTACGAGTTCGCCGAGGCCGCCACGCCCATGGAGCTGCGCGCCGCCGTGTGCGGGGCCAAGGAGGAGGCCCTGGAGCTGCTACATGAGAACGGCGCGGGTTGGGTTTCGATTCTCATCGGGCCGGGCGAAACGTTCGAGGACGTGGACGTGGAGACCGCCGAGCGCGTCATTTCATTTGAGTTCTAATCAGGAGAGGAAACAAGACCATGACCAACGCAATTGCAACCATCGACCGCGCGAGGACCTACGGCCTCGAGGAGATTACGCCCGGCGTCGTGGCGTGGCTCAAGGAAAACGCGGGGCACGCCATTACCGTCCGCACCACGCGCGGAAAGCTCAAGCGCGTGGCATGGGTGCGAGATTTCGAATGGACGCGGAACGACGACGGCACCTATAGCAAGCGCGTCGCGGGCCGCTGGAGCTCCAAGAGCGCGACGGATTGGCGGGCGTCGTGGGGCGGCATTACCCGCGAGCTCCTGGCCGTCCTCGAGCCGGAGCGCCACGCGGCGATGCAGGAGCGCCGCCGCAAGGAGTCGGAGGAGCGCCGCCGCCGCGAGCGCGAGGCCGCCGCGTCCGTGGCCGTCGGCGACGTGTTCGTGACGTCGTGGGGCTACGAGCAAACGAACATCGACTATTTCGAGGTGGTCGAGAAGCATGGGCAATACGTCACCCTGCGCCCGATCGCGTCCCGCACGGTCGAAGATACGGGATGGATGCAGCGCACAGTTGAAGCCGTGCCGGGTAGCTACATCGACAGGTGCGCGCTTATCGATGACAAGTCATCAGCGCGTTACAAGGTCAAGGGCACGAAAGATAAACCGCGTATTGACTTGACGAGCTTTGCAAGTGCGTATATCTGGGACGGCAAGCCGAACAACGAGACCAGCTACTACTAAACCATTTCGACCGATAGGAAAACGCCCGCGTTCCGATGGACGCGGAACGCGGGCACGCTTGAAAGGTGCAAGCAGTGAGACAGCTTACACGATTCATCCGCCGCGCGCTACTGGCGCTCGCGGCGTTCGCCGCGCTGGTGGCCTACATGCTGCACTGCGCCCATCTGGGGGACGCGGCGCGCGCCGAGCGCATGCGGGAGCTGGAGCCGCATATCGAGCTGGCCCGCTCCGCCGAAGAGGGGCGCGCCGCGCTGGAGTCATTTGCAGCCGCGAAGGCGGCGGGCCGCGTCCGCGGCTAGATGTTCGGAAACCGGTGCGGGCGACCCGCCCGCGCCCGATTTGAGAGGAATGCAAGATGAGCGAAAACAACGTGAAGTCCATCTCATGCCCGGAGATGTACGACGACGGCACGGCGGCAGATTTCGCCGCCGTCGTGGCCGACGCCATGACGCTGGACGGTAGCCCGATTTTCGAATCGTGGTACGACCGCGCTTACCAGGCGGCGCACGCGTTCGCCGACGACGCCGATGAATCTCCCTCCAGCGCCGAAGCTCTCGCCGCGCTCAGCGAACTCGCCTGGAACATTTACGCCGCCGCGCGCGAGCTCGACGACCTGGGCGGCGATTCGGGGCTCGATTACGCGCGCGAGCTCGTCGAGGCCGTCGGCGACATCTGGCCGAACGTGAAGGCCTGCATGGGCCTCTAGACGCGAACGCGGGCGCGGACGATTCGCCCGCGCCCGCCCGATTTGAAAGGGGACTACGATGACCCTGCGATACATGGACGATTACCATTTCACGACCGACGGAGAAACGATCTCATGCACGTTCAAGGGCGAGACGCGCACCTGGGGGTACAGGCACAAGCCCGGCATGGCGTTCGTCGTCCGCAAGACGTTCGTCGGCAGCGGGTACGGTGCCGACCAGCTCGTGCGAGACCTCAACGATCCATTTTGGAGCACCTGGGCGAACGCCATCTGGGAGACGACGCGCCCGCTGGAGGCGGCATAGCCCCATGCAGCGGCGAACGCGACGGGCGGGCGCACGGCTCCCGCCTTTTGCGCGTCCGCCCGCTGTTATACAATGCACGACGACGGCGGCCTCCAGATGGCCGCCCGCTTGAAAGGATTTGAGATGCCCTGGGTCTTCGTTTTCCCCGCCATCGTGATCGGGATATCGATACTGCTACCGTTCCTTGCCCAGATTATCGCGTGTCTGCTTGTCCTCATAGGCAAGGCGATAGCCGCGTTCATCTACTTCCTCGCATGGCTGCGCGTCAAATGGTACGCGCACCGCGAGGAGCGGCAACAGTAGCTCCGTGTTCGCACCAAAGGCCCCGCAGCGCTTTTCAACGGCGTTGCGGGGCCTTCTGCATTGTGGCCATGCCGCGCATGGGCGAACGCGCCGCGAAACGGCGTCTCAGGGCCGCACACGGCATTTGCGCGGGCGCTCCCGTGGCGATTTCGCTTAACCCGCGATCTCGTCTATGGTGCAGCCCAGGCGGCGGGCGATGACGCGCCACGTTGCCATGTTGCCCTCGCTCTTCCCGCTCCGCAGCGCCGTGATGGTGCGCGCGTTCACGCCCGTCATCTCGGCGAGCGCGGCCACGGTCACGCCGCGCCGCTCCATCTTTCTCGCGATCAGCTCGTGTAACGCCGGAACAAAGCGTGCAGGGACTTGGAGATACGCCGCATTCCGCCCGACATGCTCCACCACACCTCCGAGACCCTGATGCAGGCCGCGGGACTTCAGGACACGCTTGTGAGCCGCCTGCGCGGCCACACGGAGCTTAAGACCGATTACGCGCACTACATGCGGCCCGATGCCGCCACCGCCGAGAAGGCAGCGAAGGCCGTCCACGACCTCATGCCGTCTTGACCCGTCGGTTAGTAATCAATCGATTCGGGTGCGCATAAAACCGCCGTCCACGGCCAATCCGATGTATCAACCAAGGATAAAGGGCAACTGGTTAGGTACCTTTGTCACCGTAGTAAATCGGGCGCGAAAAAGAAAAAGGTCAGACACGTGGTCTGACCTGCTGATTCGATGGTGGGCCCTCCGGGATTCGAACCCAGAACCCAGGGATTATGAGTCCCCTGCGCTAACCGTTGCGCCAAGAGCCCGGAGCTATTCACTCGCCGACAACTCTCTTTAGAAAAAAGGCCTCCGGTTACCCGGAGGCCATAAATCTCATGGTGGAGACGAGGGGGATCGAACCCCTGACCTCTTGACTGCCAGTCAAGCGCTCTCCCAGCTGAGCTACGCCCCC
>NZ_JADNJJ010000137.1:0-1199 GCF_015554865.1 Collinsella sp. D33t1_170424_A12
TACACATGCCGGATGGATCGGAGTCGCGGTTCGTTACGGGAAGCGAGATAACCGTTAAGAAGGTGTTCGCTGGGAACGGGAGCGAGCCTTACAAAAAACTTCGTGTTGCCGGGAGATTGGTTGAAGCCTACGGAGGGGAGGAGGAAGAGCGGTTCCATGTCGCCGGTGTTGGATGGATATTCGATCCATCGGAAGATGGTGAAATCAAGCTAGCCGACGTGCTCTGGATGGAGCATCCAGAGCTTGGCATATTCGAGTTCCATTGCAAGCACTGGCTGAAAAGGAGGGGCTGATGAAGGTCAGGTACATCGGGGACTACTACAAAGTGGTCTTGGAAAAGGGCAAGGTCTACGATGTCGAATGCATGGAACCGGGCCCCTTCGGCGATGCTTATAGGATTTTACTCCCCGATCTCGATGACGATGGACTTTTCCCCGTCGACGATTTCGAAGTCGTGGAACTTTTTGTCGACTAGCGTGCGACCTCGTTTCCATGAGCATCTTAGGATGCTCGAGAGGGCCGGTGGGTCTTACTATCTCCCTGAGGACGACGGCTCGAAGGCCGGGCCGGTGTGCCCCTAGTGCAACGGGGCGGACGAGATCGTCTGCATCCTCCACCGCTCGAGGTCGGGCGCCCGGTGCGCGCGGTGCGGCACGCGGTACGCCGGCGTCGAGGCATCCGCCGAGGGCTTCAAGCAACACATCTTCTAGTTATCCCATCGAACAGATCGGAGCCCCGTCATGGCATTTATGAGGAAGCTCCTGGTCGTCTGCGACAAGTGCGGCTCGCACGTCGAGGCGTCCGGGGGATCGCGCGACCCGGCGGTATCCGGTTGGCTCGCGGTCGATTCCGAGCACCATCTCTGCCCCGCATGCGCTGCCGCGTACACGAGGCGTAAGGAGGAGATGGAGCGCGAGCTCAAGGAGCGCGTGGCCACGTCATCACATGGAACTGCTTTCATGCCGAAAGCAGGCGTCAGTTCAATCAGCGACTCTACACCACGTACGATTTCTAATTTTGTTCGACTCCCCTGGCTATCTCCATCTTCTCGTCGTTGGGGCAATATTTATAAAAATGTCCTTGCATTCCGCATCGATCTCGCGTAAAGTATTTTTTGCACCACATGGGGGCGTAGCTCAGCTGGGAGAGCGCTTGACTGGCAGTCAAGAGGTCAGGGGTTCGATCCCCCTCGTCTCCAC
>NZ_JADNJJ010000138.1:0-8395 GCF_015554865.1 Collinsella sp. D33t1_170424_A12
CGATCGCCGAGACGCTCGACAAGTATCCCTACCAGATGTCCGGCGGCCAGCAGCAGCGCGTCGCCGCCGCGCGCGCCCTCGTTACCAACCCCGCTGTGATCATGGCCGACGAGCCCACCGGCGCGCTCGATTCCAAGAACGCCCGCCTGCTGCTCGAGAGCCTCGAGACCATGAACCAGCGCGACCAGGCCACGGTCCTCATGGTGACGCATGACAGTTTCGCGGCGAGCTACACCAACCGCGTGCTGTTCATCCGCGACGGTCGCATCTTCACCGAGCTGCGCCGTGGCGACAGCCCCCGCCGCGCGTTCTTCGACCGCATCATGGAGGTTGTGGCCATGATGGGCGGGGAGGGTTCCGATGCTCTGTAAGCTCGCTTGGGGCAACGTGCGCCGCGCGGGTAAGGACTACCTGGTCTACCTGCTCACGCTCACGTTGGCCGTCACCGTGTTCTATGCGTTCAACACCATCTCGGTTCAGGCGTCTATCGTTTTGCAGGAAGAGGGGCTGCCGGAGCTGCTCGGCTCCATCATGAGCGGCCTCACCATGTTCCTGGCGCTGGTGATGGGCTTCCTCATGGTGTACGCCAACGGCTTCATCATGAAGCGGCGAAAGAAGGAGTTCGGCCTCTACCAGGTCCTCGGCATGAGCCGCGGCCAGGTTTCGCGCGTGATGGCGCTCGAGACCGCCATCGTGTCGGGTGCCGCCCTGGTGCTCGGCATCGTGTTGGGCGTGGGGTTCTCCCAGCTCATGACGTTCTTCACGGCCTCGCTGTTCAAGACGCAGATCGCTGATTTCCACTTCTTCTTCTCGATGAAGGCGTTCGGCATAACCGTGGGTTGCCTGCTCGCGATCTTCATGGTGACGCTGCTGTTCAACCTGGGCGTGGTGCGCCGCGCCAAGGTGATCGACCTCATGAGCGCCGGGCGCAAGAACGAGGCCGTCAAGACGCGCAACCCCATCCTGTCCGCCGTCATCTTCATTATGGGCGCGGGCTTGATCGGCTGGGCGTACTACCGCCTCCTGCGCGACGGCCTGCCGGTCGATGCGGCGCCCAGCGAGTACGACGAGGCCCTTCAGCAGTTCATGGTGACGACGGGCATCGTTATCGCCGGCACCATCCTGTTCTTCTTCGGCTTCTCGGGCTTCCTGCTCAAGGTGCTGCAGAGCGCCCGCGGCATGTATTGGCGCGGTCTCAACATGTTCACCATGCGCCAGCTTGCGGCGAAGGTGAACACCGTGAGCTTCTCGATGGCGGTCATCGCCATGATTTTGTTCCTGGCCATCACGAGCGTGACGGGCGGCATGTCCATCGCCAACGTGATGAATACGAGCGTGGAGCGCAACACGCCGGCGGACTATACGCGCATCCTCATGTACTACGGGCCCGACGTGGTGAACGACCCCGAGCAGGTCGCGGCGTACGAGGCCGAGGGTTATCCGCCCATGAAACTCGCCGAGAAGCCCGTGGACATCTTGCAGGCGAGCGAGAACAACGTGGTCGATCCGGAGAAGGCCGACGAGGAGCGCTTCGACCTCGCGCGCATCATCGGGGAGCACGTGCAGGTGGATGTATACGACTCGCATCCTGCGGGGGCGGGCGACCCCGTGGTCACCCTGAACCAGATCGCGGACGCCGTCGACATGCCGTTGCCCGCGGGCACCGCGTCGAGCAACGTCACCTTGCTGGGTCTGCAGGTGATGGGGGAGAGCGATTACAGCCGCTATCTCGATTTCCGCGGCAAGCCCCGTATCGACCTGGGCAAGGACGGCTACCTGCTCACGAGCGATATGGGCGAGACGGTGAACGCCATCTACGACGCTGCGCTCGCGCAGGGCGTGCCCATCAAGCTCGCCGGAAGGACGCTGGCACCCGTAGCCGATCGCGTCGACGACACCGCGAGCTCCTTCGCCAACGCCTCGATGGGAAGCAACTCCGGAACCATCATCGTGCCGGACGCCGTCATCGATGACCTCGACCTGCCCCTCTATAGCAGCTATCTGCTGGCCAACTACAAGCCCGGTCTTTCCTATGATGAGACGGAGGGCTACGTGCGCCGCGACCGTTCGTGGGGCAACGTCCTGAACGCCGACGGTACCCAGAGCGGCCTGTGGGGTATGGAGATGACGCGTTCGCAGAGCTACGAGAGCACCAACTCCATGAACGGCCTCATCAGCTACCTGGCTATCTACATCGGTTTCGTGCTGGTGGTCGCATGCGCGGCAATCCTGACGATCCAGCAGCTGTCGGGCGTGGCCGATTCGAGTAAGAACTATCGGATCCTGTCCGAGCTGGGCACCTCGAAGCGCGAGATCACGCGTTCCGTGTTGGCGCAGCAGGCGGTGTTCTTCATCTTCCCGCTCGTCATGGGTATCGCGCACTCGATGGTGGCGCTGCAGGTGGTCATCGAGATCATCAAGCTGTTCGGCGGGCTTTCCATCGGCTTCACCGTGGGCTTCACCTGCGCGATCTTCTTGCTGTGCTACGGAGGGTACTTCCTGGTCACCTATCTTATGAGCAGGGGTATCGTGACCGATGCCATCCGCACGCGGCAGACGGCTTAGAGCCGTGGACGGCTTCGTGCCCGTGTTTGCGGGCGGGTCGACGCTGTTGGACATCGCCCTGGTGGCGGGCATGCTCGCGGGCCTGTGGCTGGGCCTTCGATAGAAACGCGCCCCAATCGCTTCGGTTTGGCCGGGCGGTTGGGGCGCGTTGCGGTTTGGCGGACGCGCGCTGCGGGCCCGCCGTGTTTCTGCTTGAGATGCGTTAGACGAACGCGGCGTAGGGTCGATAGGGCCACTGCTCCGAAGGGCTCGGAGACGCCATGGCGTCGGACCCGGGCTTTTGCGACGCGCGCTTGAACGCCTCGTAGGCGTTCTTGAGGTTGGCGCGCGTGGCGCCGGCGTCGCTTTTTGCCAAGGTGATGCGGGCGGGGGCGTGCTTGACCGCACGCGCCGGCGCGATCGCGGCGGGGGTGGCGAGGGCGGTGAGTTCGTTGGCATGATGCGCGGAGGAGAAGGGCGTACGGCCCGGCTTCTTCTCGTGCGTGGTGCGGCGCATGGTATCAGCTCCATTTCAGCGTTGCCCGCGATCTGAATGCGCGCGGGCGGTCGGTGTGCGCATGATGTATGTACCACGCGGCGGCCCGGATAATCGACCTTCATGCGGGAAGCGAAAAAGCTTCACGCTTTCGTAAGGACCCCGCGCCGGGCCGTCCGCGAAAGACCCTGGGACAAATGAATGCAGGTAGATGGCAATATGCGTGGCGACAGGCGCGTTCTTGCTCCACAGATTCGTCCATTTTGCCAGATAAACCAATATATCCTGTGAGATATCCAGCGCGGCGCGCAGCTAAATTTGTAGGCGATGGGGCGCCGCCAGGGGGCTTGCTATGGTATTCTTACGAGCATGGGTGATTTCTCGGCGAATGGTCCTAAATGCCGCGTGAACGTGAAATCCTTTCCACCCAACGGGCAGTATGCACGGATGAACGGCCACTTGCAGGTGGCTGGTGGGAAGTATGCACAAACGGGGTCGTTTTCCATCATTCTCCGGGATCCAATATATCCGTGCGCGAGCTCCCAACGCGCACCGTAGACTCTAGGAGAGTGGTCACAATAATGCAGGAGGCATGGGAAGGCTTCGAGGGCGGCAATTGGCTGAACGAGGTCGACGTACGCGACTTTATCCAGAAGAACTACACCCCCTACGAGGGCGATGAATCGTTCCTCGTCGGTCCCACCGAGCGCACCACGAAGCTCTGGGACGACGTCATGGCTTTGCTGCTCAAGGAGCGCGAGCAGGGTGGCGTCCTCGACATGGACACCAAGACCGTCACCGGCATCGTGAGCCACCCCGCGGGCTACATCGACGCCGCTCACCCCGAGCGCGAGACCATCGTCGGTCTCCAGACCGATAAGCCGCTCAAGCGCGCTCTGCACGTCAACGGCGGTATCCGCATCTCCATGCAGGCCGCGGCCCAGCATGGCTACGAGATCGACCCCTCGGTCGTCGAGAACTACACCTTCAACCGCAAGACGCACAACGCTGGCGTCTTCGATGTGTACACCCCCGAGATGCGCGCCTGCCGCTCGGCCCATATCATCACCGGTCTGCCCGACGGCTACGGCCGCGGCCGCATCATCGGCGACTACCGCCGCGTCGCCCTGTACGGCGTCGACTTCCTGATCAAGGACAAGGAGGCCCAGAAGGCCTCTACGCCGCAGGTCATGACCGAGGAGAACATCCGCGATCGCGAGGAGCTGCAGGAGCAGATCCGCGCCCTCGGCGAGCTCAAGATGATGGCCGACTTCTACGGCTTCGACATCTCCAAGCCGGCCAAGAACACGCAGGAGGCCATCCAGTGGATGTACTTCGCCTACCTCGCGGCCGTCAAGGAGCAGAACGGCGCCGCCATGTCCATCGGCCGCACTTCGACGTTCATCGATATCTACGCCGAGCGCGACCTTAAGAACGGCACCTTCACCGAGGAGCAGATCCAGGAGTTCGTCGACCACTTCATCATGAAGCTCCGCATGGTCAAGTTCGCCCGTACCCCCGAGTACCAGAACCTCTTCTCCGGAGACCCGCAGTGGGTCACCGAGTCCATCGGCGGCATGGGCGTCGACGGCCGCACCCTGGTCACCAAGATGAGCTTCCGCTACCTGCACACGCTCGAGACCATGGGCACCAGCCCGGAGCCCAACCTCACCGTTCTGTGGTCCACCAAGCTGCCCACGGCCTTCAAGGAGTTCTGCGCCAAGGCCTCCATCGCCTCCTCGTCCATCCAGTACGAGAACGACGACGTCATGCGCGTGTACCACGGTGACGACTACGCCATCGCCTGCTGCGTGTCCTCCATGCGCGTGGGCAAGGAGATGCAGTTCTTCGGCGCCCGCGCCAATCTTGCCAAGTGCCTCCTCTACGCGCTCAACGGCGGCGTGGACGAGGTCTCCAAGAAGCAGGTCGGCCCGAAGTTCCGCGCGGTCGAGGGCGACACCCTGGACTTCGACGACGTGATGGCCAAGTACAAGGACATGATGCAGTGGCTCGCCGGCGTGTATGTCAACTCGCTCAACATCATCCACTACATGCATGACAAGTACTGCTACGAGCGCATCCAGATGGCTCTGCACGACAAGCACGTGCACCGCTGGTTCGCCACCGGTATCGCCGGCCTCTCCGTCGTGGCCGACTCCCTGTCCGCCATCAAGTACGCGAAGGTCCATCCGATCCGCGACGAGCAGGGCGTTATCGTCGACTTCGAGATCGAGGGCGACTTCCCCAAGTACGGCAACGACGACGACCGCGTCGACGTCCTCGCCCACGACGTGGTGCACCAGTTCATGGAGTACATCCGTATGAACGACACGTACCGCAACTCCGTGCCCACGACCTCGGTTCTCACCATTACCTCCAACGTCGTGTACGGCAAGAAGACCGGTGCCACCCCCGACGGCCGCAAGGCCGGCGTGCCCTTCGCTCCGGGCGCCAACCCCATGCACGAGCGCGACACGCACGGCGCCATCGCCTCGCTGTCCTCCGTCTCCAAGCTTCCGTTCCGCGATGCCCAGGACGGCATCTCCAACACCTTCTCCATCATCCCGGGCGCGCTCGGCAAGGAGGACCAGGTGTTCTTCGGCGACCTCGATCTTTCGGGCGACATCGAGATCGAGAACGTCGTTCCGTGCTGCGACTGCACCGATTCCTCGGCTCCCGAGGGCGCGTGCGACTGCCAGTAAGGCTCGTTCTACGAGGGCGCGGGCGGCCGTACGACCGCCTTCGCCCCTCGTTCCGTATGAAGCTTGCGTAGTCCTAAGAAAATGTTGCCGTCTCAGTGGCAATGACTTCATATCGGGATATAATCTCGATAGCGACTTTGGTAACAGCCCCTCAGCGGGCATTAAAGGAGGCAAAGAATGAAGGTTTCGGACGTCCCCCAGACTCAGGCAGATAACCTGGTTGGCATGATCGACGCGTATGCCGAGAAGGGTGGCCACCACCTCAACGTCAACGTGTTCAACCGTGACACCCTGCTCGATGCCCAGGTTCATCCCGAGAAGTACCCGCAGCTCACCATCCGCGTGTCCGGCTATGCGGTGAACTTCCACAACCTCACCAAGGAGCAGCAGGACGAGGTCATCTCCCGTACCTTCCACGAGGGTATGTAAGAGATACGTTCCGCATGCGTTCCTTGCGATACGCAAGGAAATACCGTGTATGAAGGGCGTCCGAGCAATCGGGCGCCCTTTCTTGTGGGCGGGAATGCGCTGCGCGCATCGAGCGCTTGCTTAGAGCACGTAGGGTGCGACGACGAGGCTGCACCCAAGCAAGATGGCGAGCAGGGATACGTTAACGATGGCGAACCAGAGCAGATAGCGCTTGGTTTGGGCATGCGGCATCGCGGCGTAGATGCGTAGCGAGATCAGGCTGGCCAGGCTTGCCACGGGGGTGCCGAGGCCGCCGATATTGGTGCCGACCAGCAGCGCCTGGGCGTTGTCGGTAAACCCGGATAGCATGATCGCGGCGGGCACGTTGCTTATGACCTGGCTGGCGAGCGCGGACACCAAGATCTCCCTGCCCGCGATCGCGGACGAGAGAAGCTTCGCGACCGCGGGCGCCTGGCCAAGGTTCCCTACGAAGATGAAGAAGCAGACGAATGTCGCCAGCAGGCTGTAGTCCACGTTGCTGAAGACCCTGCGGTCGAAGGCGAGGCAGGCGGCCACGACCGCGATGCAGCAGGGTTCCCAGCGGATCAGGCGCGCCACGCAGGCGATGCAAATGCCGAAGAGCAGGCCGTAGAGGGACAGCAGGCGCGCGTTGCAGGTCGTTTCGTGCGTGGATGCGGTTTCCTGCAGCCGTTCGTCCGGAACGAGCGCAACCAGCGCTATGCAGCAGATATAGCTGGCGATTCCCAAGGGAGCTACGGTGCGGAAAAACGCTGCCATGTCCATCTGATAGGCCGAAACAAGGTAGATGTTTTGCGGATTGCCGATGGGCGTGCACAGCGAACCAAGGTTGGCGGCCACCGTGAGGGAGACGACAACCGCGATGACGGTTCGCGGGCTCGCATCCATGAAGAGCGCAAGCGCCAGGGGCACGAAGGTGATGAGCGCGACGTCGTTGGTAACGAGCATCGACGTGGCGAATACGACGTTGATAAGTAGGAGGGCGAGCCGTCGGGCCGAAGCCGTGCGGCCCGTGAGCCACGTGCGCACGCGATCGAGCGCGCCGGCGCGTCCGAAGCCGGCGACGACGGTCATGAGGCAGAAGAGCAGGGCGATCGTTCGCAGGTCGATATAGCCTGCGTAAGTTGGCGCGGTGGCGGGGGTGAGCGGATAGATGGTGCAGGACGCGAGCGCGGCGACGACGGCGATCATCAAGACCGCTTCGGCACGTATAAAGGATCGCAGACGCGAGAACAGGTCGTATGCCATAGGGTCCCCCTTCAAATTGCAGCTTATCGATGATACGACATGCGCGAGGCGCCGCATGCCCGCGTTCATGCGATAAAACAAGCACATTGCAGGTGCGACGGGTGGACTAGAATGGACGGCAGGAACGAAAGAGAAAGAGGGGCGACGATGGCGCAAAAGCTGTTCGAGGGAGATGCCTGCGCGGCAACATCCTCCTATACGTTGGGACGAATCCATTCGGTGGAAACGATGGGCACGGTCGATGGACCGGGTATCCGCTTCGTGGTGTTCACGCAGGGATGCCCCATGCGCTGCGCGTACTGCCACAATCCCGATACCTGGGCGGTCAATGCCGGCAGCATGGTCTCGGTCGAGAAGCTGCTGGAGGAATTCGAGAGCAACCGTCAGTTCTACAAGTCGGGCGGTATCACCGTGACGGGCGGAGAGCCGCTGTTGCAGCCCGATTTTCTGGCCGACCTGTTTGAGGCAGCGCACGCCGCTCCGCGCGGGCGCATCCATACGTGCCTCGATAGCTGCGGCTACGCTTACGATGAGCGCCATCCCGAGCGCTTCGACGCGGCGCTCGCGGCAACCGACATGGTGCTGCTCGATATCAAGCACGCCGACCCGGCGGGCCATCGAGAGCTTACGGGCTGCGACCCGCAGCGCATCATCGCGTTCGGCAACGAGATCGCCCGACGGGGCATCAAGACGGTTATTCGCCATGTCATCGTGCCCGGCATCACCGATACGGTGGAGGAGTGCGAGAAGCTGGGCCGTCTGATCGCGCCGTGGCGCAACGTGGTCGGCTTGGAGCTGCTGCCCTACCACACCATGGGTATCGTGAAGTACGAGAAGCTCGGTATCCCCTATAAGCTCGACGGCGTGCCCCCTATGGACAAGACGCGCATCCCCGAGCTGCGCGATGCGGTGATGCGCGGCATGCGCGCCGGTCGCGCGGAGCACCGAGACGCATATG
>NZ_JADNJJ010000139.1:0-14185 GCF_015554865.1 Collinsella sp. D33t1_170424_A12
CATAGCGGCCCAGATTGCGATCGGGGATGAACAGCACGTGGTGCTGCGGCAACTCGGACACGATCTTCACGGCGTTCGACGAGGTCACGCACACGTCGCTCCACGACTTGATCTCCACGGTGGAGTTGACGTAGCAGGCAACCGCCAGGTCGTCTCCGTATTCCGCGCGCGCCGCCTCGACCGTCGCCCGCTCCACCATGTGCGCCATGGGGCAGTCGGCGAGCGGCTCGGGCAGCAGGACCGTCTTGGCGGGGTTGAGCAGCTTCACGCTCTCGCCCATGAACTCCACGCCGCACAACACGATGACCTGCTGGGGGAGCGAGACGGCGAGCTTTGCGAGGTAGAACGAATCGCCCACGTAATCCGCTGCAGCCTGCACCGCGGGGTCCACATAGTAGTGCGCCAGGATCACCGCGTCGCGCTCCTGCTTCAGCCGAGCGATGCGCTCGCAGATTTCCAAGGTTTTTTGCTGGGTCATACGTTCCCTCTTCCCTGCGGCGCGCCGCGGCACAGCGCGCCCGTTTATGTTGGGGAAAGTATGGCACCAGTCTTTACAGCTGACAAGACAGGTGACGCGGCTCACAAAGAATACGGGCGGGCGTCCCTAGTACGGCGCGGCGGCGGGTTTGAGCCGCTGGAGATAATGCCACATGCGGCGCTTGTCCTCGGGATTTCCCAACGCGGCCTCGAAGCCGTCGAGCGGCAGCACGCGACGGCCCAGCACCGGCGCGATGCGCCCGGGCGTGAGCATGGCGGTATCGAAATCCTCGATCGCCGCCAGCGCGTCGGCGTACGCCTCGCGCATGAGGCCGATCGCCGTGGTGTCCAGCAGGATCACCGCCTCGGGATCGAGCGCCTCGAGCGCCTCGCGGAACAGCTCCACCGGAAGCACGCCGTCGCCGCCGCGGGCGGCATCCGCCGTCGGCTCGGACCCGGGGCTCGGGACGGCGGCCAGGCCGCAGAAGTCCTCGGGCGCGAAACCCTGGCGGGACAGCGCCGCGCGCAGGCCGTCGCCATCGCGGCCGGACAGCAGCTCGGCGCCGGCGCGCTCGCCCTCGTTGAGCTCGCCCTTCACCAGCACGACGGACGAATAGCCGTTGCCCGCCATCCATACGCCGCGCGCCGCGAGGGCGTCGAGCTCCTCGCGCGCCTGCGCCGCGAGCGCGGCCTTCCTCTGAGAACCCGATACGGTCATGCGCGTCACCCCATCGCCAACGGTTGCCAACGCCCATCATTCTACCCGCGCCTCCGTGACAATGTCACCAACCCCGGTGCAACGCCCCGCGCATCTTGGGTATAACGCTCTTCGAGAAGACAAGCCACCGCGGCGGCGCAGCGGCCGCCCTGTTCAAACGGAGGATCCCATGGCACACGTAACCGAGGTCACCATGGCCAATTTCAATAGCCTGCTCGACGAAGAGCTTCCCGTGCTCGTCGATTTCTGGGCGCCCTGGTGCGGCCCCTGCCGCACCCTCTCCCCCATCGTCGACGAAGTCGCCGGCGAGCTCGATGGCAAGCTCAAGGTTGCCAAGTGCAACGTAGACGAGAACCAGGATCTCGCCATGAAGTACGGGGTCATGTCCATCCCCACGCTCGTCATGCTCAAGGGCGGGCAGGAGATCGCCCGTACCGTGGGCGCCATGCCCAAGGCCAAGCTCCTCGCCGAGCTCGAAAGCCACCTATAAGATTTCCCGCCGCGCAGCCGCGCGGTGCACGGTATCCGCCTTCCCTCCACCCCGGCGCCTCCCTTCGGGCCCGGGGTTTTTCATGTCCGCACGACGCCGCGGGCGGCCCACCGTACCCGATGCTCCACCCCGCCGCTCGCAAGAGGGGTACACTTACGCTCATCTGAACCCGACAACCAAGGAGGCGCCATGCACGACGTGGGCATGAACACGAGTCAGCTCGAAGCAAGCGTGAAGCAGGTGGACGAGGCGATCGAGCTCGCCTGCACGTGGAGCCGCCGGTTGCTCGACGCGGTCGACGCCTACGGCATGGAGCGCATCGGCGGCAAGCTCGAAGACGCCGCGCGCGCTCTGAACGAGGCCCGCGCCGGCCTGCAGGGATACGAGGACGCCATCGAGGCCGACCACAACGCCGTCGGCACCGTGAAGCTGGTGTAGCGCCATGGCCCCGAACAACTCCGGCTCCAGCGAGCTCACCCGCTTCTCCATAGCCGTGCCCGAAGACCTGCTACGCGCATTCGATGCGCAGATCGCGCGGCGCGGCGACGCGGCCAACCGCTCCGAAGCCATCCGCGACCTCATCCGAGCCTCCCTCGTCAAAGAGGACGAGCGCACGCCCGACGCCGAGGTGATCGGTTCGCTCACGATGATCTACGACCACCATACCGGCGACCTCACGCGCCGCCTCGATGAGGTGCAGCACGACTACGCCCCCGAGATCGTCTCGACCATGCACGTGCACCTCGACCACCACAACTGCCTCGAGATCTTGGCCCTCAAAGGCCGTGGCGAGCGCGTGTACGAGCTCGCCGACCGCCTCCTCGGCCTGCGCGGCGTCCATCACGGCGAGCTCACCTGCGCCGCCACGGACCAGAGCCTCGACCTGTAGCGCCCGCCCCGCAATCCCATCGAGCACGCGCCGCATCCGCGCGTGAACCCGCGCGCCCGCGACGCGCAGCCAAGACGGGCGCGCCGCCGCATGCGCCGCAGCTAGGAGCAGTCATGCCTCACGTGCACATCCATGTAACCGGCATCGTCCAAGGCGTGGGCATGCGCCCGTTCGTCTATCGAGAAGCGGTCGCGCGCGATATCGCGGGCTGGGTGCGCAACGCCGGGGACGGCGTGCACATCGAGGCGCAGGGCACCGCCGACGCCCTCGCGTCATTCACCCGCGCGCTGCGCGCCCATGCGCCCGCCGCCGCCCGCATCGAGAACGTGGAGGTCTCCGCCCTCGATGGGATGTCCGCCGAAACGCGGTGCGCCGCGACGGGCGGGCACGGCTTCTCCATCCTCGCATCCACCGTGGAGACGCAGCGCTCCACCCTCGTCTCGCCGGACATCGCCATCTGCGACGACTGCTTGAACGAGCTGTTCGACGAGCGCGACAGGCGCTTCCACTACCCCTTCATCAACTGCACCAACTGCGGACCGCGATTCACGATCACGCGGGCGCTGCCCTACGACCGCGCCGCGACCTCCATGGCGCCGTTTCCCCTGTGCACCGTCTGCGCCGCCGAGTACGCGAACCCCGCCGACCGCCGCTTCCACGCGCAGCCCGACGCATGCTTCGCCTGCGGTCCGCACCTTACCTGGCGCGAAGCGGGCAAAACCGACACGTTGCTCGGCAGCGACCGCGCAGCGAGCGATGCCATCATCGAGCGCTGCTGCGACCTGCTCGCCGACGGGCGCGTCGTGGCCATCAAGGGGCTCGGCGGCTTCCACCTGGCCTGCAACGCCGCAGACGACGAGGCCGTGCGCGCCCTGCGCCTGCGCAAACGTCGGCCGCGCAAGCCGTTCGCCATCATGGTCGCGCACCTCGACGGCGCGCGACGACTCTGCCGCGTCGACGATGCAGCCGCGAGGCTGCTCGGCGCACCCGCACGCCCCATCGTCCTGCTGCCCCGCGCGCCCATCGCCGACTCGCGCGCCGCGCTCGCGCCCTCAATCGCTCCCGGCCTGCCCGAACTGGGCGTCATGCTTCCCTGCACCCCGCTGCAGCAGCTCCTGCTCGCCGCCTGCCATCGACGCGGCATCGATGCGCTCGTCATGACAAGCGGCAACGCGGGCTCCGAGCCCATCGAGATCGACGACGAATCGGCCTGGGAGCATCTGGTCTCCACGGGCATGGCCGACGCCCTCATGGGCAATGACCGCGCCGTCCTCGTCCGCGCCGACGACTCCGTGGCACGCGCCCGCGCCGACGGCCCCCTGCTCGTGCGCCGTGCCCGCGGATACGCCCCGCTGCCCCTGCCGCTCGCCGCCCCCGATGCCGCCTTCGCAGGCGCACCGGCTCCGCTGCCGGCCATCCTCGCCTGCGGCGGCCAGCAGAAAGCGGTCCTCGCGCTCACCCGCGAACGCCCCGACGGGACTGCCGCGTGCTTCCTCTCCCCGCACATCGGCAACGTGGACGGCTGCGGCGCGCTCGACGCCTGGCACGGAGCTCGGATGCATCTGGAGGAGCTCTTCGACCTGCGCCCGCGAGCGCTCGCATGCGACCTGCATCCCAGCTATTCCGCCAGCCAGTGGGCTCGCGAGCAGTCTCGCGCGACGGGAGCGCCCCTGGTGGAGGTGCAGCACCATCACGCTCATATAGCCGCGGTGCTAGCCGAGCACCCAGACGTGGTACGCGCGGTCGGACTCGCCTTCGACGGAACGGGCGCGGGCACCGACGGCGCCATCTGGGGCGGCGAGGTCCTCCTCGCCACGACCGACGGCTACGCCCGCATGGGATCGCTCGCCCCCTGGCGCCTACCCGGCGGGGCCGCCGCCGTGCGCGACCCGCGCCGCAACGCGGTCGCGCTGCTCCACGCCCACGGCCTGCTCGATCATCCCGGAGCCGCCGGCCTCCTCGATCGCCTTGGCCCCGATGCGTACGCCGTCATCCTCCGCATGGTGGAACGAAGCGTCAACAGCCCCCTCACCTCCAGCGCGGGCCGCCTGCTCGACGCCGTCTCGGCACTGCTCGGCATCTGCGAGGATGCCACCTACGAGGGCGAGCCCGCCTGCGCGCTCGAAGCGGCCGCCTGGCGCGCTTGGCGCTCCGACGCCGCAGCGCATCCCCTCGACCTGCCGCCGTTTGGGCTCGCGTGGCATACGGCGCGCGCGGACACAGGCAGCACCCGCCGCAATCAAATCATCGTTGGAGAGCGCCCTGTATCGACACGCCTGGTACTCGACCCGGCACCGACCCTGCGCGGACTGCTCGATGCACGCGCAGCGGGCGCGGACGTCGACATCCTCGCCCTGGCCTTCCACCGGGCGCTCGCCCATGCGGCCTGCGAGGCGGCACGCCAGGTTGGTGGTCGAACGCGGGTGCGCGACGTCGCCCTAGGCGGCGGGGTCTTCATGAACCGACTCATCCTGGACGCCGTATGCACCGGCCTCGCGGCTCGCAACCTCACCGCGCTTGTCCCGCACGCCGCCCCCGTCAACGACGGCGGCCTCGCCTACGGGCAGGCTGCGGTCGCGCGGGCGCGCCTCGCCAGCGGCCCATGTGAACCCTTGTCATAGCTCCCCTCGAGCAGACGGACTAGCATCGGGCACGTTCATGCAACCACGCCGCCCGTGCCGACGGCGCCCGTCTCGATTGGTGGTCTTATGTGTCTGGCAGTTCCCGGTAAGGTCGTGCGCGTACAAGCCGGGGAGAACGCCGTCGTCGACACCCTCGGCGTTCGGCGCGACGTCTCGCTACGGCTGGTTCCCGCCGCGCGCGAAGGCGATTACGTCCTCGTCCACGCGGGCTTCGCCATCCAGGTGATCGAACCCGATCAAGCCGAAGAGACCCTGCAGCTCCTACGCGACCTGTCCGGCTTCCTGGGCGAACACGAACCCGAAGCACCAGCGCCGACGGGTTTCGGCGCATGAGCGGCATCGACCCCGGCGCCCACCGCGACCCCGTCCTCGCCCGCCGGCTCATCGACGCCATCGGCCGGCTCGCCGAAGACCGGGCCATCACCCTCATGGAGGTCTGCGGTACCCACACGATGAATATCGGCCGCTACGGGTTCCGCTCCGTCATGCCCCCGGGCGTGCGCCTGCTCTCCGGACCGGGCTGCCCGGTCTGCGTCACCCCGAACCACGACCTCGACAACGCCATCGCCCTCGCGCGGGTCGATGGCGTCACGCTCGCCACCTTCGGCGACCTGATGCGCGTCCCCGGGTCCAGCACCACGCTCGCGCGCTGCAAGGCAGACGGCTGCGATGTGCGCGTCGTCTACTCGCCGCTCGACGCCCTCGCGCTCGCCCGCTCCCTTCCGCATCGCCAGGTGGCGTTCGCGGCCGTGGGCTTCGAAACCACCGCACCAGCCGTCGCCGCCACCATTCTTCGGGCCCGCGAGCGCGGACTCGAGAACTTCTCGGTCCTCTGCTCCCACAAGACGACGCCTCCCGCGCTCCGCGCGATCGCCCGCGATCCCGACACGCGCATCGACGGCTTCATCCTGCCCGGCCATGTCGCCGCCATCACCGGCATCGATCCGTTCGGCTTCCTACCGCGCGAGTTCCACACGCCGGGCGTCGTCACCGGATTCGAGCCGGTCGATATCTTGGAGGGCATCGCGACGCTCATCCGCATGGTGGCGGCCGAAGCGCCCGCCATCGAGAACGCCTACCGCCGCGTCGTCGCACCCCGGGGCAACCCCGTGGCGCGCCAACTGGTCGACCAGGTCTTCGAGCCCGTCGACGCGGTCTGGCGCGGACTGGGCACCGTCTCCGCCTCGGGCCTGCGCATCCGATCGGCCTACGCCGACCTCGACGCGCAGCAGCGATTCGACATCGAAGCGGAACCCGCGCGCACCGCTCCCGGCTGCCGCTGCGGCGACGTGCTGCGCGGCGCGATTCCCCCCGGCTCCTGCCCCCTCTTCGGCCGCTCCTGCACGCCGGAGCACCCCATCGGTCCCTGCATGGTCTCCAGCGAGGGCAGCTGCGCCGCCGCCCACCGCTTCCGTGAGCCATAGGAGCCGAAACCCGGCGGCGCCCGATGCGCGCCCATCACAGCTCTTGGGCGGTTCAGCCGTACCGCCCGATACGCCGCCCCCTTCGAAAGGAGCCACCCATGTCCCACGCACCCCGCGGCGGCACCGTGCCCCGCACCGTCCAGCTCGGCCACGGGTCGGGCGGCCGGCTGATGAAGCGTCTTATCGATGAGGTCTTTCTTGCCGAATTCGATGCACCCGAGCTCCATGCGGGCGACGATGCCGGCGTGGCGCCGTTCGCCTGCACCGGGCGCATCGCGATGTCGACCGACAGCTTCGTGGTCGCGCCCGCGTTCTTCCCCGGCGGCAACATCGGCCGCCTGGCCGTTTGCGGCACCGTCAACGACGTCGCGACCTCGGGAGCGCGCGTGCGCTACCTTTCCTGCGGCTTCATCCTAGAGGAGGGATTTCCCCTCGACGATCTGCGCGCCATCGCGCACGCCATGATGCAGACCGCGCGCGAGGCCGGCGTCCGCATCGTCACCGGCGACACCAAGGTCGTCGAGCGCGGCGGCGCCGACGGCATCTACATCAACACCGCCGGCGTCGGCGAGGTCCCCGCTGGAGTCGAGCTCTCGGGCTCGCGCTGCCGCCCCGGCGACCTCGTCTTAGTCAGCGGCACCCTGGGCGACCACGGCATCGCCGTCGTGAGCCAGCGCGTGGGACTCGCCTTCTCGGCTCCCGTCGAATCCGACGCGGCGCCGCTCAACCGCCTCGTGGCCGACGTGCTCGCCGCCGCACCGCATACGCGCTGTTTCCGCGATCCCACGCGCGGCGGCCTCGCGAGCACGCTCAACGAGTTCGCCGAAGCATCGTGCGTCGATATCGTCGTCGACGAAGACGCCCTGCCCGTACGGCCGGCCGTGCGCGGCGCCTGCGACCTACTTGGCTACGACGTGCTGCACGTTGCAAACGAAGGCAAGATGGTGGCCGTGGTCCCCGCGCGCGAAGCCGAGGCCGCGCTGGCCGCCATGCGCACCAACCGCTACGGCGAGCACGCGGCCATCATCGGCGAAGTCCGCGAGGCGGGAACGGGGTCGACCGGCTCCGCCCGCGCCGGGCGCCCCCTGGTTCGCGTCCGATGCAGCTGGGGCGCGACGCGAATCCTCGACACGCTCGTGGGACCGCAGCTTCCTCGTATCTGCTAGCCCCTCGGCAGGCGCGCTAGACGTACCTGAAAAACGCGGGGGCGCCTTCCCAGGCGGACCTCCAGTCCAACCCGGGAAGGCGCCCCCCGCCCCTTGGCCCCGCCATCCTTCCGATGTGCCCCTACGCCGCATCCGCGTCGATGGCCAGCCGGTTCATACCGCGGTTGAACGCGAACGAGAACACCGCAACGACGGCTCCCGCGATCACGCTGTCCGCGATACGCCAGAACGCCGCCCCACCCATGCCGAACATCGTCTGGCCCAGCAACATGGCGCCCATCGTGTTGAACGCCTGGGTCCAATGGTACTTGCCCGAAAGTCCGCAGCACATGCCAATCACCATGCCGAACACGGCCTGGATCAGCGGCGGAGCCGCCGGGTAAACCACGCAGAACAGGCCGACGCCCACTGCGCTGAAGCCAACGCGCCACCAGATGCGGTCGCGCACGCCCGTGCCGTGCGGGGTCAGCAGGCTCGACCCCACGAGGCCCATCCACATCAAGCGCTTCACGCCCAACACGTCGCCTGCGAAAAACGCCAGCGAGATACCCAGCGCCGCGCGGATGTGATAGCGCGTCTTCTCGTTGCGCAGCGAGACCTCGCGCAGCGCCGTTCCGATCGTCCTATACCGGAACTCGGCGCCCGCGGCGCAGGCTTCCTGCGCCTCGGCCGTGCGGTTGCGACAGCGCCAGTACACCCCGGCGCACAGCGCGAACCCCAGCGCCATGGTCGCCAGCCGCGCGGGAACCTGTGCCGGCTCCACGGGCGCATCGTAGGCGGCGCCAACCATGAGCGCGTACCCGAAGCCGTAGGTTCCGCCGTTGCCGAAGCGCGGATCGTCGACGGCCACCACCATCACCAGCATGAGGCCCAATCCGTTGAGAACCAAGCGGGCGAACGGCCCTGCATGCTGTCCCAGCAGCGGCACGGCCGTGAGAACGGCGAACAGGACCGCCATCGCCGCCAGGTTCTGCTCCGGCGCGTAGTTGAATCCCACGAAGCGCACGCACAGGATGAAGACGAAGATGCCCACGGCGGGAATCGAGCTCTGCGGGCCGAACAGCACCCCGAACGTCGAGATGAACGCAACCGAGCACGCCACGATCAACGCGGCGCGCACCACCAACGCCAGGTTCACGAGCGCGTGGCAACGGCGGCATGCAACCGATGCGCGAAGCGCCTTCAAGTCCCGTACACTGAGCTGCAGCATGGCGTAGAACGTCGGCAGCTCGCCCTCCCTATGGCCTTGATGGGTTGTATCTTGCTTTGTGCACGCATCCTGCCTGCCCTGGGGCATGCTCGCTCCTTTTCGTCATGATGTTGTTGCCAGGCCCCCGCATCATCGGCGCGCGACGCAGCGCGCATCCCGCCGGAGGCACCCGCCTCGGCAGCCGGCCGCATGAATTCGGGTGACACAGTATCGCCAAATTCGCGCATGCCGCCCACCCTTAGAGCTGCAAACGCATCAGAAGTTCAGAACTCCCCTTCGGGCGTTATGATGGAAGGGCGCGCATCCGCGCGACCGTGCGGTGCAGCCACCAGTCGGCGCGGCACCGCCTTATCCACACCGCATGCAACACGCCCCATAGCGGGCAGTAAGGGGCTCCCTTGGCTTTCACGCACGTCATCTTCGATCTAGACGGGACCATCCTCAACACGCTGGACGATCTTGCACAGGCGGGCAACCACACCTGCGAGCTGCACGGCTGGCCCACGTTTTCAACCGACCGTTATCGCTACAAGGTCGGCAACGGTATGCTCAAGCTTGTCGAACGTTTCATGCCCGCCGAATACGCGGGCGATGGGCGCATGTTCGAGGTCGCCCTTGCCGAGTTCCGCGCTTATTACGCCGAACACAGCGAGGACCATACCGCACCGTACCCGGGCATCGAAGCGATGCTCGACGAGCTACGCCGCTCCGGGGTCACGCTGGCCGTGCTCACGAACAAGGACCACGCCGCAGCGACCCCGCTCATCGAGCGCTTCTTCGGCTCCGACCGCTTCGCCCTGGCCCAAGGCCGCATCGACCGCTTCGCGCCCAAGCCCGATCCCGCTATCACGCGCTTCGTTCTGGATCAGCTCGGGGCAGAGCCCGGCAGGGCGCTCTACGTAGGCGATTCGAACGTGGACATCCTTTGCGGCCACAACGCGGGCATGCGGGCCGCAGGCGTCTCCTGGGGATTCCGGGGGCGCGACGAGCTCGCAGCCGCGAATGCCGACTACATCGTCGATACGCCCGAAGAGCTTATCCGCATCGTGCTCGATCGCGCGTAGTCCCGCACCGCGCTCACAAGAAAACGGCGCCGCGGCGCCGTTTTCCTTTTCGCCATCGTTTAGACCGCGCTGTCCGCGTTAGCCCTTAAGGGCGTCCATCAGCTCGGTGGCTGCGCTCTCATCGGCGCGCCACTCACCGTCCTCGCCCTTTGCATAGACGAGGTCGAGCGTCTTCTTTTCGGGCTCGGCTTTCGCGACGACGTCCATGAGCGTCTCGCCGCCCAGCTTGTACAGGTCGTCTTGCGTCATACCGTTCAGATCCAAGGAGTTCACCTTGTCGGTAAACGCCGTTTTGAAATCGGCCAGGATCTTCGCCATCGACTTGCAGCTCATCGACACCCTGGCCGTAGCCGTGCCGGCCTCTTCGTCCACATCGACCGCATCGATCGAATAGGAATAGCCATCGGTGTATGCCTGGGCAAACGCCTTCGCGTCAACGCCCAGGGCGTCCAGCTCCTGCCCCATATTCGCCGCGATGGCATCCGTCGACGCCGCCGCGTCCTCGCCGATCAGCTCGAGCTCGCTCGCAACGTCATCGCGAATGAGCTCGTCCACCGACGGACCGACGCCGCAGCCAGCCAAACCCGCCAGGCTTCCCGTAAGCACGAGCGCCGCGACGGCGGCGGTGACGATCCTTTTCATGCAAGCCTCCTCGCGCACCTGCTGAAACCCGGGCATCCTTAGGCGCGGGCGCCGTACTGCTCGTAATACGCGTCGATGGCGGCCTTGAGCGCGTCGTCGATCACCACGCGGCCCGCCACCTCACGGTTGTACAGGTGCTCGGTCACCTCGGCCATCGACACGATGCTCGCCACGGGGAAGCCGTACTTCGCCTCGATCTCCTTCTGGGCGGTGGTCACGCCGCCCTTGCCCACCTCCATGCGGTTCAGGGAGACGATAAGGCCCTTCACCTCGACATCCGCCGCGTTCATAAGCTTGGGATACGTCTCATCGATGGATTTGCCGGAGGTGGTCACGTCCTCGACCATCACCACGCGGTCGCCGTCCTTGAGCTCGTAGCCCAGCATGCCGCCCTTATCCGCACCGTGGTCCTTGACCTCCTTGCGGTCGGAGCAGTAGCGCACCTCCTTGCCGTACAGCTTATGCATGGCGATGGCGGTCACCACGGACAGCGGGATGCCCTTGTACGCGGGACCGAAGACGACATCGAAGTCCAGGCCGAAGTTATCGTGGATGGCGCGAGCGTAGTACTCGCCCAGTCGCATGAGCTGCTCGCCCGTCACATAGGCCCCCGCGTTCATGAAGAACGGGGACTTGCGGCCGCTCTTCAGCGTGAAATCGCCAAACTTCAGCACGTCGGACTCGACCATGAACTCGATAAACTCCTGCTTGTAAGCCTCCACGGGGCTCCCCTTTCGACGAAAGTGCATTCCGCATAAGTGTAATGCATGAACGTGTCCGCGGCGAGACGCGGCTACGCCCCGAACCTTCCCAGGAACGCGCGCGTACGCTCGTGCCTCGGAGCCCCCATAACCTGCTCGGCAGGGCCCTCCTCCACGATCACGCCGCCATCCATGAATATCACGCGGTCGGCCACCTCGCGCGCGAACGCCATCTCGTGCGTCACCACGACCATCGTCGTATCCTCGGCCGCCAGCTGCTTCAGAACGCGCAGGACCTCGCCAGTGAGCTCTGGATCGAGCGCCGATGTCGGCTCGTCGAAATACAGCGCGCGCGGATTGAGCGCTAAGGCACGGGCGATGCTCGCACGCTGCTGCTGGCCGCCCGAAAGCTGACAGGGAACTTTCTCCTCGCAGCCTTCGAGCCCCATCTTGCACAGCAGCTCATGAGCCTGGCACTCCACTTCGGCACGCCCGCGCCTCTGCACCACCAACGGCGCGTCCATGACGTTCTGCATCACCGTCATGTGCGGAAATAAGTTGAAATTCTGAAACACCAGGCCGAATTGCTCGCGCGCCCGCGCAAGCTCCCGCTTATCCGCATACACCGCCGGAGCTTCAGGGTCGTCGCCATCCGGACGCGCCACGACGATCTCCGACCCGTCTTTTGCGCTATAGGACAACGCGCCGCCGTCGAGGCGCTCCAACAGCGTCAGGCACCGCAGGAGCGTCGACTTGCCACCACCAGAAGGACCGATGATCGCCACCACCTCCCCGGGCAGCACCTCGAGCGAGATATCCTTCAACACCTGCGAGCCGCCAAAGGCCTTACGAGCATTTGAAAGCCGAACTACGGGACGCATCTCCGTTTGGATGTCGTTAGTCATGGTAGTAGTCCATCTTCTTCTCCGCGCGGCCCACAACGAACTCGACCGCCATGTTGAATACCCAGTACATCGCCGCCGCCATCGCGAACGGCATCATGCTGCGCTGCGACGCCACCAGGGCCTTCGCCGTAGAGAACATCTCGGCCACCCCGATCGCGAACGCCAGGGAGGTGTCCTTTACCAACGTGATCACCTCGTTGCCCATCGCGGGAAGAATGCGTTTAGCAACCTGCGGCATAACGATGCGAGTAAACGTCTGGCCACGGGAATAGCCAAGCACCTCGGCCGCTTCGTATTGCCCCCGGGGAATCGATTGCAGGCCCGAACGATAGATTTCCGCGAAATACGCAGCGTAGTTGATAATGAACGCGATAATACAAGCCTGCCACTTCGACGCCGGCGATAACTGGATTCCGAAGACATAGTACGGAGCGAAGTACACCGCGAACATCTGGAGCATGAGCGGAGTACCGCGCATCAGCGAGATATACGCGCGCGCCAGCCAGGAGAGCGGACGGAAGCGAGACACTCGCGCAAGCGCGATCGGGATACCAAGGGGAATCGCGCCCACAAGCGTCCATAGGAAGATCTGGACGCTGATCATAAAGCCGTCGCAGAGCATTTCAGCCATCGTTGCTATTGCCATACCGGGGACCTCTCTCAAAAACCCTCATCGAAAAGCGGGCAAAGACAAATAGTGCCCTCGGCGCTCATCGGCCGAGGGCGAACATGCTATCGAACAGGCACGTTATTTGATCTGCCAGTTCTCGTAGCTCACGCCGTAGACTGCGTACTTATCGCACAGCTTCTGGACGAAACCGTCCTGCGTCATATCACGCAGCGTATCGGTCACCTGCTGTGCGCGCTGCTCATCGCCTTTCTTAAAACCGACAGCGTAGTGTTCGGTTGAAAGGGCCTCATCAAGCTGCAAGAAAGCATCCTTGCCCGCAAGCTGGTATTGAGCGATGGAAAGATCGCACGCAACCGCGTCGACGGCTCCAGCCTCAAGCTGCATGAACGCAGTATTGTACTCACCGATGGTCTCTAGCGAGGCAAAGCTGGCAGCAAGGTCGGATCGGTCATCAGCAAGAACGGCCTCCGCAGCGGAATCAGCCTGCGTGATGACGGTTTTACCTGCAAGGTCATCGAGGCTCTCGATACCGCTGTCTGCACGCACGACAACCACCTGGGCATTCAGCATATACGGCTCGGAGAAGGTGTAGTCATCCTCGCGGCCCTCCATCGTGAAGCCATTCCAGATGCAGTCGATGGCGCCAGAATTAAGCAATGTGTCTTTTGCATCCCAATCGATGGGCTCGAGCTTCAGTTCCCAGCCGTAACGGTTGGCAAGCTCGCCTGCGAGCTCCAAATCGAAACCGGTATACTCGCCATCGTCTCCAACAAAGCCATACGGAGGATATGCCTGATCAAAGCCGACGGTAAACACGCCATCATCACTGACCGTGACCCCAGAGTTCGAGCCTTGCGAAGCAGCGCCTCCCGGATTGCCCCCACAGCCGATAAGCCCCAACGAACCAGCCACTACCACGCTCGCAACAGCAGCTGTAATAAACGACCTTCTATTCATAATTACATCCTCCCGATTCAAGCACACGCTTCAATATCACGCATAATAGACGATCTTGCAGCGTCTACTTTACTTGAGTGGAGTGTCCGAATCAAGGACTACTTCAGGTGAATCTGGCATATCGATGATTTAACAAAAGAAGGCACGTGCAGGCGGCAACGAGGCGACCGCGATACGCAACGGACCACTCGCGCCCCCTTAAACGAAGGAAGGGGCCCTCCCTCGCGGGAGGACCCCTTCCATGCACCGAAGTGCCGTCCACCGGTCAG
>NZ_JADNJJ010000140.1:0-2494 GCF_015554865.1 Collinsella sp. D33t1_170424_A12
ATGCGGGTAAGAGCTCGGGCGATTAGTACCGCTCGGCTGAGCACGTCGCCGTGCTTGCACCTGCGGCCTATCGACCAGGTGTTCTACCTGGGCCCTTACCGAAAAGGAGAACTGATCTCGGGAACGGCTTCCCGCTTAGATGCCTTCAGCGGTTATCCGCGCCGGACGCGGCTACCCGGCCATGCCGTTGGTCGACAACCGGTTCACCGGAGGTCCGTCCACCCCGGTCCTCTCGTACTAGGGGCAGCCTCCCTCGATTCTCCTGCGCCCGCGGAGGATAGGGACCGAACTGTCTCACGACGTTCTGAACCCAGCTCGCGTACCGCTTTAAACGGCGAACAGCCGTACCCTTGGGACCTGCTCCAGCCCCAGGATGCGATGAGCCGACATCGAGGTGCCAAACCTTGCCGTCGATGTGGACTCTTGGGCAAGATCAGCCTGTTATCCCCGGAGTACCTTTTATCCGTTGAGCGACGGCCCTCCCACGTGGGGCCGCCGGATCACTAGAGCCTGCTTTCGCACCTGCTCGGGTCGTAGCCCTCGCAGTCAAGCCCGCTTACGCTCTTGCACTCAAAAGGACGGTTGCCGACCGTCCCGAGCGGACCTTCGCGCGCCTCCGTTACCCTTTAGGAGGCGACCGCCCCAGTCAAACTGCCCGCCTGGCACGGTCCCCCGCCCTGCTTCAAGGGACGGGGTTAGGACGCCGGTGCGGCGGGGGCGGTATTCCAAGGGCGGCTCCGCGGGGGCTGGCGCCCCCGCTTCGATGCCTCCCGCCTATCCTCTACGCGCCGGACCAGCGGCCAATGCCAAGCTGCAGTGAAGGTTCACGGGGTCTTTCCGTCCTTCCGCGGGTAAGTCGCATCTTCACGACTAGTGGAATTTCACCGGGTCCATGGTTGAGACAGCGCCCAAGTCGTTGCGCCTTTCGTGCAGGTCGGAACTTACCCGACAAGGAATTTCGCTACCTTAGGACCGTTATAGTTACGGCCGCCGTTTACCGGGGCTTGGCTTCGGGGCTTCGCTCGCGCTAACCCCTCCGCGTGACCTTCCGGCACCGGGCAGGCGTCAGACCCTATACGTCGCCTCGCGGCTTATGCAGAGTCCTGTGTTTTTGGTAAACAGTCGCTTGGGCCTCTTCACTGCGGCCCCCCTCCGCTCCCCGGGCGAGCCGGTTCACGTACGCGGGGGCACCCCTTCTCCCGAAGTTACGGGGCCATTGTGCCGAGTTCCTTAACCATGGTTGACCCGATCGCCTCGGTATGTTCTACCCACCCACCTGTGTCGGTTTGCGGTACGGGCGCGATGGCGCCTGCCTAGGGGTTTTTCTGGGGACCACGGGCTCACTCGCTTCGCTTAAGCGCTTCGTCCGGAGCCTCGCCCGCACGGTGCCGGATTTGCCTGGCACCGGGCCTACGCTCCATCACGGGGACGTCCAGAACCCCGCCGAGCCACCCCGATCCGTCGCCCCGTCGGTCGTGACGGTTCCATCGCGGTGCAGGAATGTCTGCCTGCTGCGCTTCGACTACGCCTTCCGGCCTCGCCTTAGCCCCCGACTGACCCTGGGAGGATTAGCCTTGCCCAGGAAACCTCGGGTTTACGGCGGACGAGTTACCCTCTCGTCTCTCGCTACTCATGCCAGCATTCTCGCTCCCAGAAGGTCCACGGTCGGTTCCCCTCCCGCTTCGCCCCCGCTGGGACGCTCCCCTACCGATGATATGAATCATCCCGCCGCTTCGGTTCAGAGCTTAGCCCCGTGTATTGTCGGCGCATGTCCACTCGACCAGTGAGCTGTTACGCACTCTTTGAAGGCGTGGCTGCTTCTAAGCCAACCTCCTGGTTGTCTGCGCGGACGCACATCCTTTGCCACTCGGCTCTGAATTAGGGACCTTAGCGGGCGGTCTGGGCTGTTTCCCTCTCGAACACACAGCTTAGCCCACATGTTCTGACTGCCGCGCTCTAGACCCTCGGGCATTCGGAGTTCGGTTCGAATCGGTAGGCGGCGAAGCCCCCTCATCGATCCGGTGCTCTACCTCCCGGGGTTAACGCGCGACGCTAGCCCTAAAGCTATTTCGGGGAGAACGAGATATCTCCGGGTTTGATAGGCCTTTCACCCCTATCCCCGGGTCATCGCCGCCGTTTTCAACCGACGTGCGTTCGGCCCTCCACGGGGTCTTACCCCCGCTTCAGCCTGCCCAGGGATAGCTCACCCGGCTTCGCGTCTGCGGCCGCCGACTCCATCGCCCTGTTCGGACTCGCTTTCGCTCCGGCTCGCTTCAAAGCTTAACCTCGCCGACGGCCAGCAACTCGCTGGCTCATTCTACAAAAGGCACGCCGTCACACCACTGAAGGGTGCTCCGACGCCTTGCGGGCGCACGGTTTCAGGTACTGTTTCACTCCCCTCCCGGGGTGCTTTTCACCTTTCCCTCACGGTACTGGTTCGCTATCGGTCACAGGAGAGTATTCAGGCTTGGAGGGTGGTCCCCCCGGGTTCGGA
>NZ_JADNJJ010000141.1:0-5216 GCF_015554865.1 Collinsella sp. D33t1_170424_A12
TAACCTGCATGCTATCCCCGTTTCACCCTATCTACTCTTGTTGGACTCCTCATCATAAGCCCCTCGCAGATACGGCGCGGACCGCAGACCGCAGACTCTATGAAGAGACCACGCTCCGCACGACCTCGCAGACGCGATGGGCACCCGCAACGTCGACATCCGTTGGCAGCGTGGCAACGCACGCCACGAAGCGGTCGTTCGCAGCGAGTCCCGAACGATCTTCGGGCACGTGGTAGGCGGCTTTATCCAGCACGCCAGGGCACAGCTCGGGGCGGTACCACGCCGATGTGTAGTACCCCGCGCGGCACACTTCGGAAACCATGCGATCCGCCGTAGCGGTATCTGCGGCAAGCACGGGAAACTTCAGCAGGGGCTGGGTATCTCCGGAGATAGCGGCCTGCGGGATCTCGATGCCGGGAACGCCGCCCAGTTCGCTTCGATAAACGGATGCGACCGCGGCGCGCGCGTCCTCGACGCGGCCGAGGCCCTCGAGCGCCACCAGTGCCTTCTCGCATACGAAGCGCGAGGGCCGCATGGGATCGTACGGGAGCTGTCCGCGACGCTCGTCATCGGAAACAGCCGGCTCGAACAGACCGAGGGCGGGAAGCACGCGGCGCAGACCGCGCACCAGCGGACGCGGCAGATGCCCGAAGACACGGAGCTGAAAGCGGTTGACGCGCGCGACGAAGGCGATGCGGGCGGGCGGCGCGGGCAGCACGGCAAGACGTGCGGAGAGTTCGTCCACCACCTCGGTGAACGGGGAACGGGGGTTCACCCACACCGCGCCGCCAAACAGCGTATCGAGCACCTTTTCGATACCGAACGAGTGAATCGATATATCGGCGAGCGGGTGGCCCTCCTCGTCCACGGCCATGCGCCCGACGCAATGCGCGCAGTCCTCGATCACAACCGCGCCCGCGGCGTGCGCACGCTCGACCAGCCGCCGCGAAGCCGCGTCGTCGATAATGCCGTACGTATGCTGCAGCATGACGGCACGGCAATCATCCGGCAACGCAAGGCGATCAGGGTCGATGGACGCGGTGTCAACCGAGATGTCGGCATAGAGCGGCGTCAGACCCGCTGCAAGGATGGGGTCGACGGCGGTGCAGCAGGTGAGCAGCTGCGTGACGACCACGCCCTCGCCCATGCGCGAGCGAATCGCATCGAAGGCAACGCGCATGCCGTAGCGGGCTTTGAACACGCAATGCCAATCCATCTCGACGGTACCCGTCCGACGGGCCAGGAGCGACGCGATGCGCTGTTCGAGAGTCTTCCCCGCCGTCTGTTCGAGCGAAGCCATGCCCGGGTCCTTTCTCCTAGTAAAACTGCGCTAGCGCGCGAGGCTCGGGATGAAGCGAGCCAGGATAGCGGTGAGGAACGATGCCTCCGGGATACGGAGCTTCGCCGCGATGCCGAAGGTGACCAACAGCGCCGGTAGGCCACCCGCGACGGCATAGAGCATCGACTGGAGCATGCCGCCGGAAAGCGGTCCCACGAACGTCTGGAGCGCCCACAAGATAACGGCGCCCACGAGCGCGCCGAGGCCGCCGAGCGCGCAGGCGCGCAGCCCCGATACGACGATCGACCGGAACCCGATGCTTCCGAGTTCGCGCCGAAGGATGAAGAATGTGACCAGATCGATGGACACGAAGAAGAACGTCGAGCTGAAGCCCACGACGTTGAACCCGTACACCGGTGTGAACACAAGGCAGATGACGATCTGGATGGCGCCCGCGATGCACTCCGCGATCGCGAACAGGTACATCTTACGCAGCGACGAACAGGCCTTCTGCAGATACGTGCACACACCGTAGCCGGGCAGCGAGATGGAAAGCCACACGAGATAGTTGGCAAGCTGGGAAACCGACTCGCCCGTCATGCGCGAGCTGCTGAGCATGCCTGCCAGGCACGGTGCAAACACCATGAGATACATGGCGAAGGGTATGAGCAGGAACAAGATCTTGCCCGACCCGTCGCGGATGCCCTTGACGTACGCCTTCATGTTGCCGCTCGCCACGAACGAGGAGAGCTCGGTAAACATAGCCGTGGTGATGGGGATGGCGAACACCGAATATGGCAGCATATACCAGATGCGCGCGTAATACGTGATGGATGCGCCGTTGGGGTTCACCGACAGCGAGCAGCTGCTCTGCACCGACGTGGTGGCGAACGACACGAGCGTCACGATGAGCGTGGGGATGCCGATGCTAAGCGTTTCGCGGATGCAGGGGTCATGCAGATCGATGCGGAAACGCAGGCGCACGCCATGCCTTCGCAGCGCGGGTATCTGCACCGCCACCTGCGATAAGACGCCCAGGGGGCTGCCGATGGCCAGCGTGAGGATGGCGATATCCTGCATGCCGCGGTCGACCAGAAAACCGTAGAGGAAAAACGATGCCGTGGTGATGATGTTGTTGACCACGGGGGCCGCGGTGCTCCAGAAGTAGTCGCGCTCGGCGTTGAGCACGCTCGAGATAACCGACGACAGCGCGTAGAGCACGATGGAGATCGCAAAGAACCTGAAGAAGTAGACCGACAGGTCGCGATCGAACTCGGCGCTGGCATTGAAGGACTGCGTCCAGATGATCTCGCTTGCGAAAATAAAGGAGAGAACGGCCAATCCGGTCATGAGCAGCGTGACGAGCGACAGCAGGTTGGATGCGTACGCGCTCGCGCCCTCGCGGCCCGCCCGACGTTTCACCGACACGTATACCGGAAGGAACGCCGTGACGAGCATACCGCCCATCACGAGCTCGTACAGGGCGTTCGGCATGCCGTTGGCAACCGTGAACGCGCTTGCGGTGATGGAGGCGCCCAGACCGTACGCCTGCGCCCACGTGCGGAAGAATCCCGTGATACGGCTGATGATGACGAGGCCGCTCATGAGGGCGGCCGACTTGCCAACGGCCTCGGCATCCATGCCGTCGTCCTCCGTCGCGGCGAGCTCCTCCCGCTCAGCGCCCCTCTCGCTACCGGCAACGGCGATCGCGCTGGGCGAGTCGACGACGGCGTCGGCGAAATGCCTGCCCGCCGGACGCTCGACGCGCTCGGTATCCTGTCGAGCCATCTATTGCTCCTCCCTGCACAGCGGGGCCACACGAGCACCCGTGAACGAAATCAGATCGAGCGGCGCCAGCTTGAGCTGGATGCCGCGCCTGCCTCCCGAGATGAAGATCTCGTCGTACGAACGGCAGCTCTCGTCGATGAGCGTGGGAAAGCGCCGCTTCATCCCCACGGGCGAACAGCCCCCGCGCATGTATCCCGTCGTAGGGACCAGGTCCTTCACATGCAGCATCGTCAAGGATTTGACACCGGCCTCGCGCGCGGCGGCCTTGAGGTCGAGCTCGCGTGCGACGGGGATGCAGCATACGACGTGCTCCCCCGTTGCCGAAACCGTGACGAGGGTCTTGAAGCCCTGACCCGGGTCTTCGCCCAGCTGCTCGGAAACGTGAATGCCCGAGAGATCGTTTTCATCCACCTCGTAGGTGAGAACGGAAAACGCGATGCCGGCTCGCTCGAGCTCGCGCATCGCATTCGTCTTTGCAATCTTTGCTTTTCCCGCCATGCAACCAGCTTTCCGCGGTATCGGTGCGGTGACCGCGCACCGCGGCCATCAATGAATAAAAAACCGGCGGCGACTCGCACGCCGCCGCCGGTGAACAACCTAAGGGCTAGACGATGGGGCCGCCGCCCATGAAGCCGCCGATGAAATCGAGCGTGCGCACGCCCACACCGGCACCGGGGATCGAATCGATCATCTGGCCGTTGCCGATATAGATGCCCACGTGGCCGGGACGCCTGCCGGCGTGCTTGAAGAACACCAGGTCGCCATAGGCGAGCTTGCTGCGATCGGTGGTAAGGCGCGAGCCCACCGAGTAGTAAAGGCTCTCGGGGCTGTTGCTGTTGGAGCCAAGGCCGAGCGCGTAGTCGATAACGCCCGAGCACGTGAACCAGGAGCTGTTGGGGTCACCGGTCCAGCGGTAGCCCGAATAGGAATAACCCGAGCCGATGATGCCCCACGCGCGGTTGACCATGGTCTGCGCGGCGCCGGAGGTGGTGTGGTTGCCACCGCCCGTGGTACCGCCGCCCGAGCCGCCGCCCTGGTTGCCGCCGCCCGATCCAGTCGAGCCGCCGCCCGTGGCACCGCCGCCCGATCCGGTCGATCCGCCACCCGATCCAGTAGATCCGCTTCCGCCAGTCGTACCGCCGCCCTGGCTGGTCGAGCCGCCGGAGCCGTTCGAGCCGCCCTGCTGCGGACGCTGCTGCGCCTGCTGCTGGGCTTCGAGCTCGGCCTTCTTGCGAGCCTCCTCCGCCTCCTGGCGGGCCTTCTCGCGCGCGGCCTCCTGCTCCTCCTTGATCTTGGCCTTGACCTCGTCGGAGAGCTGGTTGTAATAGGCCTGCGCGTCGGATGCCGCGGCAGCGGCAGAGTTGGCCTTGACCTTCTGGTCGGAGACGAGCTTCTCCTGCTTGACCTTATCGGCCTCGAGCGAGGCCTTCTTGGCGGCAAGCGACTCCTGGAGTTCCTTGGACTGGGCGATCACGCCCTGCTGATGCTCCGCCGCTTTATCGGCATAGCGCATGCTCGAAACCAGGCTATCGAAGCTATCGGCGTTGAACAGCAGGTTGAAAAGACTCAGGGATCCGCCCTTGTATTGATTAGTGGCAAGGATGCCGAGCTCCTTCTGAAGGAGTGCGAGCTGCGCCTGCTCCTCCTTGATTTCGGCCTCGGTCTGGACGATGCTGTCCTCGGTGGCCTGAAGGGCGGACTGAACGCTCTGCAGGTCGTAGCCGGCCTGCTCGGCTTGGGAATACAGCCTATTGAGCTGTTCCGACGCGGCGTCGAGCTGCTGCTGGAGCTCGGCGGACGTGACGCCGTATGCATTCATGGGCACGCCGGCAAGGCCGAGGCCCAGTACTAAGGCGAAGGTGGCTGTCGGAATGGCAACGTGGCTGCGTTTGAAGTGTGCCATTGGTACAAACATCTCCTAACGTAAGCGCCTCGCACGCATCATGGCACGCGAGACACGTCTGGCTCGCGCATGGGCGAGCGATGGACGTCGCTATATTCTAGCAGCATGCCGCGCCACGACCACGGCTTCCATCCCCCCTCCACACGCCCCGAGCGCGGCCAGCCGCCGAACACCGGTGGGCCATCCGCCGACCCGATGTTTGCGATGTACCCCATTCGGGCATAATGCGACCAGTTTCTCGGGGCA
>NZ_JADNJJ010000142.1:0-10727 GCF_015554865.1 Collinsella sp. D33t1_170424_A12
CCCTCCCAGCAGCCACCCCGCCCGGCCGCGCCGGCAACTCGCCCGGCCGCGCCGGCCCTCCCCGCTAGCGGGGGCGGGGTGGTACACTTATTCGAACCATGCCTTTACATGCACCTCAAACACCCTAGAAAGGCATCGCATGCCCCTGTTTTCCCAACAGCGCACACACGCGGCGGGCGCGCCCCTGGCATCGCCCGCGCCTGCCGGAGCCGCTGCATCCCACCTGCTCAAGCGCTACCGACCGCTCGAAACCCGCGCGGCCGGCGGGTTTGGCACCGTGGAGATCTGCCTCGATTCGCGTCTGCAGCGCCGCGTGGCCATCAAGCGCATCCCGCTGGGCTCGCCAAACAACCGGGCCGCCGTCGAGGCCATCGCCGCCGCCCTGCGCGAAGCGCGCACCATGAGCCTGCTGCAGCACCCCAACATCGTCTCGGTGATCGACTTCACCTACGACACCGGCTACGCCTACCTGGTCATGGAGTACGTCGACGGCGTGACCCTCGAGGAGTTCCTCACCGCCGTCGACGGGCGCTCCCTCACCTTCGACGAGGCCGCCTGCATAGCCGATGCGCTGGTCCAGGCGCTGGACTGCGCGCATGCCAACGGCGCGCTGCACCTCGACATCAAGCCCGCCAACGTGCTCATCGACCGCAGCGGCCACGTCACGCTCACGGACTTCGGCATGGCCAAGCTCACCAGCGCCGCGGGGTTCGGCGGCGCGCGCGGAGGCACCATCGGCTATATGCCGCCCGAGCAGCTGCGCAGTGATCGCGTCGACCGCCGCAGCGACATCTTCTCGCTCGCCTGCGTCCTGTACGAGTCGCTCTGCGGCTTCGCGCCCTTCGTAGCAGCCACCCCCATCGACTCCATGACCCTCATCAACGAGGGTGTCACCCCGCCCGACCAGCTGCTTCGCCGCATGCCCGAAGCGTCCAACGAGGCGCTGCTCTGCGCGCTCGACCCCGACATCAACAACCGCATGCGCACGGTGGCCGACTTCGGCGCGCGTTTCCTCGCGAACCTGGGCGACCCCCGCGAGGGTCAGCGCAGCCTCGCCGCCATGATCGAGCAGATCACCTCCTACGAAAACGACGCCCCCGAGCCCGAGCCCGACGAGCCCGACGAGCCCGATGAGCCCACCTGGGTCTACGACCCCGTCGAGGGCCACCTGGGCAGCCGCACCCCGCTCGCGCGCCGGCGCACCGCGGCCGCGATCGCGGGCGTCTCGGTCGTCATCGCCACGTTCTCGGTGCTCGAAACCATCGGCGTCGCCAGTCCCTTCGCGCGCCTCGTGGCCGCGCTGGCCGTGGGCGCCGCCGCGGCGACGGCTCCGCAGATCGGGTCGGCGCTCGCCTTCACCGGCCTGCTCTTCATGGTGCTCGACGCCACGCCGCTGGTCGCCGCGCTGCCGGCGTGCATGATCTTCGTGGCGCTCACCGGCGCCTGGTGGATCGTATGGGGCCGCTCCTACCCGGCCGCGTCGTCGATCCTCGTGGCCCTGCTCGCCACGGCGCTCGCGCTGCGCGACCCGGTGCTGCTGGCGCCCGCCGTGGCCGCCGCAGCCGGCTACCTGCTGCCGCCCGTCGTATGCGCCGCCACCGTCCCGCTGGGCGTCGGCGTGGCGGCGACGTCCCTCGCGGCCCAGGCCGCCGGCGGCTTCCTCGACGCGGGCACCGCCGTCCGGGCGCTGCTCGCCCCCGAGGCCCTGGCGGGCATCGCAGGCGCCACCGCGCTCGCCGTCATCGTCTCCTTCCTGCTGGAACGTGCCTGGACGGGCTACCAGGAGACGTCCTCGGCCCTTGGATACGCCGCCGCCTGCGCGTCCGCCCTGGTTCTTTCGGCGGCCGCGCTGTGTCTTGCACACCCTATGGAAATTACCAGCCCGTCCGTCGTGCAGCTCGCAACAGGGGCGGCCGTGGCCGCCCTATCCTCTATAATCGTTGGGATATGCGTATTTTCGCTTGGATACAGAAAAGACCCGGAAGGTGATCGCTCGTGAACTTCCTGAACATCTTTGAAGACCGCGTCGCCGGCATCTTCGGCGCCACCCGCGCCCCCTTCTCCTTTAAGAAGCTCGCCAAGCAGGCAGCCCATGAGATGGAGGACCAGACGCTCGTCATCAACGGTGTGAACACCGCCCCGGCGCTCTACACCATCCTCATCGCCAACGACGACGACCCCCTCATGGCGCCGTTCTACCCGCAGCTCTCGCGCGAGGTGAGCGAGCTCGTCAAGGCGCAGGCCGAGAAGAAGCACTACGTCTTCGTGGGCGAGCCGCTGGTCCGCTTCATGATCGACCCCTCGCTCAAGAGCGGCCGCTTCTCGGTGTTCGCCGAAAACGTCGACGCCCCCACCCTGGGCCGTCTCTACGAGGAGGAGCGCGCCTACCAGGCAGGCCTCTCGGCCAAGAGCGCCCAGCAGCCCTATCCCGCGCCCGCGCCCGCGTCCGCCGCAGGCCCCGTAGCCGCCCCCGCGGCCGCTCCCGCCGCAGACGACCCGTTCAACGGCGCAGACCCGCTGGCCCCGGCCGACCCGTTCGCCCCCAACCTGCCCGATCCCGCCGCGCCCATCCCCGTGCCACAGACCTTGAGCCGCGAGGCCCTGGCCGGCCTGGGCGGAGCCGCGGCCACCGGCGGGGCCCTGGGCGCCGCCGCGGGCGTAGCCGCCAGCATGTCGACGCCGCGCCCCCAGCAGGTCGCGCAGGCGCGCGCGCAGCTGGTCGACGTGGTGACGGGCGACGTCCTCGACGTGACGGGCAACCGCTGCGTCGTGGGCCGCGAGCGCGCCGCGGCCGACGTGGTCCTGCGCGACCCCAACGTCAGCCGCCGCCACGCCCAGCTCACCTTCACCGGCGCCGATTGGTCCATCGAGGACCTCAACTCCACCAACGGCACCCTGGTGAACAACCGCCGCATCACCCGCTGCCCTCTGCGCAGCGGCGACCTGCTCACCTTCGGCCTGAGCACCTTCGAATTTAGGGGCTAATCACCATGATCGACCTCATTCTCTTCGCCGGACGCATCATCCTGGTCGTCCTGCTCTATATCTTCCTGTTCGCCGTCATGAAGACCGGCGTCGGCCTCGTGCGCGGCCAGCGCCGCGACTCGGCGATCTGGACCATCGACGTCGACAAGGGCCCCCGCGGCATCCGCGGCATCCATGTCGACATGCTGGGCCCGGTCATCGTAGGCCGCTCCCCCAGCTCCGATATCTGCATCAACGAGCCGTTCGTCTCGGCCAGCCATGCACGCTTCTCGCTGCAGGGCCCCGCCCTGGTGATCGAGGACCTCAACTCGCTCAACGGCACCCTGGTCAACGGCCGCCAGCTCATCGAGCCCGCCACGCTGCGCGAGGGTGACGAGGTCCAGATCGGCGACGTCGTTATGAAGGTGAATCGCCGATGACAGACGATAGCGCCCGCACGCGCGCCGAGCTCTCTCAGGCAGACCATCCCCGGGATGCGCGCCGCGCGCCCGAGGATGAGCCCGGCTCGATGCGGCCATCGGGGCCGGCCCATGCCGATCCGAACGGCCCGACCATCCCCTCAACCGAAGAAACCGAAGACGCGACGCTCTTCGGCATGGCCGGCACCGCGCCGGCTTCGTCGTTTGCGGGCGATGCGGCGGCCGAGCCGACCGCATCGCCCGAAGCCGCCGTCGACGTGCCCGCCGCGAACACCCCAAAGCAGGCGGAGGCCGTCGAGGTCCTCACGCCCGATCCGGCCCTGGTGCCCGAGCTTCCGCAGGACGAGCCCGCCCCGGAGGAGTCGGCGCGCCCCGATACCACAGCCGACCTCGAGGAAGCCGCCGCCCGCTACGCTGCGCAGCAAGCCGAGGCCGAGGCCGCGGGCGCCGCATCCGCAGCGACCGACGGCACGCCCCGACCCGACACAACGGCCGACCTGGAAGAGGCGGCCGCCCGCTACGCCGCGCAGCAAGCGGCCGCGCAGGCCGAGGCGGATGACCCCGTGACGGAGCCCGAGGCCGAGGCGCCCCGGCCCGACACCACCGCCGACCTGGAAGAAGCCGCTGCCCGCTACGCCGCCCAACAGGCGGCGGCGCAGGCCGAAGCCGCGGCGGCGGGCGAGGACACGACCCATGCGGTCCCCGCGTTCCTCGCCGCGGCATCCACGGGACACGGCGCCGCGTCCCCCCATCCCGCTGCCGCCCCCGACGGCGCGGAGCGGGTCATCTCCCCCGAGGACACCGCCGAGATCGACGTGGCCGCCGTCGAGTCCAAGCTCAGCGACCCCGGCTCGACGCAGAGCTTCGCTCCCGTCACCGACGACCTCATCGATACCGCATCCACCTACGACGCCGGCACCACCATGCAGCTGCGCTGGGGCGCCCGCTCCGACGTGGGCTGCGTGCGCTCGCATAACGAGGACTCCTACCTGGTGCAGTCGCCGCTGTTCTGCGTGTGCGACGGCATGGGCGGCCACGCCGCCGGCGAGGTAGCGAGCTCGCTCGCGGTCGAGACCATCGCCAAGACCGCGCCGCATAGCGCCGACCCCGCCCTGCTGGGATCGGCCATCGAGGCCGCCAACGCCGCCATCATCGAGGCGGCCGTCAACGGCCTGGGCAAACCCGGCATGGGCTGCACGGCCACCGCCGCCTACATCGAGGGCGGCACCGTGGCCATCGCCCATGTGGGAGATTCGCGCGCCTACCTGCTGCACGAGGGATCGCTCATCCGCGTCACCCGCGACCATTCCTACGTCGAGGAGCTCGTGGACGCCGGCGAGATCACGGCAGACGAGGCCCGCGTGCACCCCAACCGCTCGGTCATCACCCGCGCGCTGGGGTCCGATCCCGCCATGTACGCCGACCACTTCGCCCTCAACATCGAGGAGGGCGATCGCCTCATCCTGTGCTCGGACGGCCTGTCCAGCATGGTGTCCGACGGCGAGATAGAGGTTATCGCCACCCAGTCCTCCACCGCGCAGATCTGCACCGACAACCTCGTCGACGCGGCGCTCGCTGCCGGCGGCGGCGACAACGTCACCGTCATCGTGGTGGACCTGGTGGACGACGGGAAGCTCCGCGCCATCGCGCGCAAGCGCAAGCGCAACGCCATCCTGTCGCTCGTCGCGGTGCTCTCCGTGATCGCGCTCGGCGGCCTCATCACGCTCTTCTCCATCTCGAACTCGGTGTACCTGGGCGTGAAGGACGACGCGGTGGCCATATACAAGGGCACGCCCCACTCGTTCATGGGCATCGAGCTCAACTGGCTCGAAGACGAGACGTCCGTGATGCTCTCCGACCTGCCCGAGGATACCCGGCACCGCCTGGAGGAGGGCATCCCCCAGGCCAGTGTCGAGGAGGCCACCGAAACGGTGTCGAAGTATCGCAAGCAGATCAGCGACGAGCAGCTGCAGCAGGCCGAGATGGCCAACGCCGTGCGCTCGGGCGCTGATCCCGCGGCCATGATCGGCCCCGTACCCGACCCCGCCGACCCCGCGGCGCCCGGCGCCGCAGACGCCGGCGCTTCCGTATCCGACCCCGCAGCCGTAGACCCGGCCGCCCAACCTACCGGAGGTGACGCCCAGTGAGCAGCCGTCGTAACACAGAACTGTTCCTCCTGATCGCGGCAGCGTTCCCCGTTGTTCTGCTGTACTCGCTCTTCGTCATCACCACCGGCGCCGCGCTCTCGTTCCAGACGCTCGCCGTCCCCATCGGCCTGTTCGCCGCCTTCGCCGCGGCCCACATCGCCGTGCGCTTCCTGGCGCCCGGCGCCGACCCCGCCATCCTGCCCGTGGTGTTCCTGCTCTCGGGCATCGGCATCACCTTCGTCACGCGCGTGCGGCCCAGCCTGGCCATGAGCCAGCTCATGATCCTGTTCGCCGCCATCGCGCTCATGGTGGTCACGCTCGTCTTGGTGAAGAACCTCGACGCGGTGAAGAAGTACAAGTACACGTTCGGCGCCATAGGCATCATGCTGCTGATCCTGCCCATGTTCATCGGCACCGAGATGTACGGCTCGAAGCTCTGGATCATCATCGGCGGATTCTCCATTCAGCCCGGCGAGTTCGCCAAGGTCTTCATCGTGCTGTTCCTCGCCGGCTACCTGGCCGAGAACCGCGAGCTGCTGTCCATCTCCAACCGCGAGATCTTAGGGCTGAAGATCCCGCGCTTCAAGCTGCTGCTTCCGCTGCTGGTGGTCTGGGGCATCTGCCTGCTCATCGTCGTGTTCGAGCGCGACCTGGGCAGCGCCGTCCTGTTCTACACCATCTTCCTGCTCATGCTCTACGTGGCCACCGGCCGCATCTCCTACGTGATCATCGGCTTCATGCTGCTGGCCGTGGGCGGTCTGGGCGCCTATAAGTTCCTGGGCCACGTGCAGACGCGCTTCCAGATCTGGCTCGACCCCTTCGCCGACCCCTCGGGCTCCGGCTACCAGCTGGTCCAGTCGCTGTTCTCGCTGGCCGACGGCGGCCTGGTGGGCACGGGCATCGGCAAGGGCATGCCCACCCTCATCCCCGTCGTCGAGTCCGACTTCATCTTCTCCGCCATCGGCGAGGAGATGGGCCTGCTCGGCGGCGCGGCCGTGCTCTTCCTGTTCATGCTCTTCGCCGTGCGCGGCCTCACCACCGCCGCGCGCGCCAAGTCCGACCTGGCGGCCTTCTGCGCCACCGGCCTCACGGCGGCCATCTCGTTCCAGGCATTCCTCATCGTGGGCGGCGTCACCCGCCTGGTGCCCCTCACCGGCGTGACCCTGCCCTTCATGAGCCAGGGCGGCTCCTCGCTGCTGGCGAGCTTCATCATCGTGGCCCTGCTGCTGCGCGCGGGCGACGAGGCCACCGGCCGCGAAGCCGAGCTCGCCGGCACGGGCATCATGGCCGCGCAGGCAGGCGCGCGGGCACAGGTGAGCTCCGTGGGAACGCGCATCTTCGGCGGCCGCGCGGGCGCCACCGGCTCCGCCAGCGCCTCGCATGCCCGCCCCGGCTCGCGCCTGCAGCGCCGCACCCTCGACACGCCCGAATCGGGCGTCCTGGGCCGCGTCGCCCTGGCCAAGCGCCTTACGGTGGCGGTGTTCGCCTTCACCGCGCTGTTCGCCATCCTCATTGGCAACCTCACCTACATCCAGGTGTTCAAGGCGAAGGACTATCAGAACATGTCCTTCAACAACCACTCGATCCTGAAGGCAGCCTACGTCAAGCGCGGCTCCATCATCACCTCCGACGGCGTCACGCTTGCCGAGTCCGTCCAGCAGGAGGACGGCACCTTCACCCGTTCGCACCCCAACGGCAGCCTCGCCGCGCAGGCCGTGGGCTACTACTCCAACCGCTACGGCGCCACGGGCGTCGAAGCGCGCATGAACGAGACGCTCACCGGCGCCAAGGACTACTCGAGCTGGGCGAACGCCGTCAACTCGCTGGCCGGCATCACGCAGCCCGGCAACTCGGTGAAGCTCACCATCGATTCGCGCATCCAAAAGGCCGCCGAGCAGGCGCTCTCGGGCATGAAGGGCGCCATCGTGGTGCTCGACTCGCGCACCGGCGCCGTGCTGGCCTGGGCGAGCGCGCCCACCTACAACCTCGACGATATCGAAGGCGCCCTCAACGCGGGCGAGGACAGCAACGTGTCGCTGTACGACCGCGCCACGCAGGCCCTCTACACGCCCGGCTCCACCTTCAAGGTCATCACGCTGGCCGCCGCGCTCGACTCGGGCACCGCCGGCCTCACCGACACCTTCCGCTCGCCGGGCAGCATGGAGATCGGCAACGCCGAGGTCACCAACATCAAGGGCACCGACCACGGCACCATCAGCCTCAACAAGGCCTTCGCCTATTCGTCCAACGTCGTCTTCGGCCAGCTGGCCAACAAGATCGGCGCCGACACGCTCGTCCAGTACGCCAACGCCTTCGGCTACGGCACCGAGCTGGGCCAGGACTTCTCCACGGCGGCCTCCATCATGCCCGACCCGAGCGTGATGACCGAGTGGGAGCTCGCCTGGGCGGGCGCCGGACAGCCGGTGGGCCAGGGCCACGTAGCCGGTCCCCAGACCACGCCCATGCAGAACGCCGTCATGGTCGCCGCCGTCGCCAACAACGGCATCGCCATGAACCCGTACGTGGTCGCGCAAACGCTTTCCCCCGAGGGCACCGTGATCAAGAGCACGCAGCCCCGCTCGCTTGGCCAGGCCATGAGCGCCAGCACCGCCACCCAGATGAAGGACGCCATGCTCGGCGTCGTCGAGGGAGGCTCGGGCAGCGCCGCGGCCGTCGCCGGCGTGAAGGTGGCCGGCAAGACGGGTACCGCCGAGACCGGAGCGCACTCCAACTCGGTGTTCGTCGGCTTCGCCCCCTTCGATACCCCCACGGTGGCCGTGTCCATCATGCTTGAGGATTATGACGTCCACGGCGTCTCCGCCGCTTCGGTTGCCAGCACGATCATTCGGGCCGCACTCGAAGCCCAAGGGTTGTGATAGCCGGGCAGTAATCGTTATCACTTCTGCGATGCCCGCCATCGCAGCGTAAGAAGTCGCACGCATTATTAGGATGAGGAGATTGAGAATGGAAGAATCGCGTGTTCTTGGGGGCCGCTACCTCCTGAAGGACAAGGTCGGATCGGGCGGTATGGCAACCGTCTACCGTGCACAGGACCAGGTGCTCAACCGCACCGTCGCCGTGAAGATCATGCTGCCGCAGTACGCCGGCGACGCCACGTTCGCCGCCCGCTTCAAGCAGGAGGCCCAGGCGGCGGCCGGCCTGCAGAGCCCCTACATCGTGGGCGTCTACGACTGGGGCCGCGACGGCAACACGTATTTCATCGTCATGGAGTACCTGCGCGGCACCGACCTGAAGAGCGGCATCCGCAGCCATGGCGCGCTCGACCCCAAGAAGGTCGCCCAGATCGGCAGCCAGATCTGCGCCGCGCTTTCCGTGGCCCACAAGCACGAGATCGTCCACCGCGACATCAAGCCGCAAAACATCATGGTGCAGCCCGACGGCAACATCAAGGTGATGGACTTCGGCATCGCCCGCGCTAAGAACAGCCACCTCACGCAGGACAACAACGTCCTGGGCACCGCGCATTACGTCTCCCCCGAGCAGACGCGCGGCCAGGAGCTCGGCGCCACCAGCGACATCTACTCGCTGGGCGTCGTGATGTACGAATGCGCCACCGGCCGCGTGCCGTTCGACGGCGATGACGCCATCTCCGTCGCCCTCAAGCAGGTGAACGAGCTGCCGGTTCCGCCCAGCCAGATCAACCCCGGCGTCGACCCCGTGCTCGAGCGCATCATCCTGCGCTGCATGGAGAAGGACGCCGCCAACCGCTTCCAGACGGCCGACGAGCTGCGCGCCGCCCTCAACTCCTACCTGCAGGGCCGCAGCGTCGAGGTGCCCGAGCCCACGCGCGTCATCTCCGGCGTGGCCGGCGGCATGGGCGCCACCGAGACCCGCGTCATGAACGACTCCACGCAGGCCATGGCGCGCCCGGTCGCCACTGGCCAGAACGCGGCGCGCACGGTCGCGGGCAAGGGCTCTCCCAGCGCAACCGCCTCATTCGACGACGAGAAGCACGGGCCCGGCAAGGGCAAGGTCGTTGCCATCGTCCTGGGCGTGGCGGTCGTGATCGGCCTGGTCTTCGCCTTCATGTCCGGCGTCTTCGGCGGCAACGAGGTCAAGACCGTCGAGGTTACCGACGTCATCGGCTGGGAGCAGGAGGCGGCGGTGAGCAACCTCAAGGCCGCCGGCTTCACCAGCTTCGATATCACACAGGAGTACAACGACGAACAGGACGCCGGCAAGGTGTGCGACCAGAGCCCCGACGGCGGCCGCACCGCCAAGACGTCCGACACCATCAAGCTCGTGATCTCCAAGGGCGAGAAGCCCGCCGAGCAGACCAAGGTGCCCACCCTCACCGGCCTCACCAAGGACCAGGCCGAGACCGCGCTCAAGGACGCGGGGCTGAAGGGCAAGGCCATCGAGGAAGCCAACGACGCCGATGAAGGCACCGTCTTCTATCAGGGCACCGAGGCCGGCACCGAAGTCGATATCAACTCCGTTATCGAGTACAAGGTGTCCACCGGCCCCAGCACCACCTCCGTCCCGTCGCTCGAGGGCATGACCAAGAGCCAGGCCGAGAAGGCGCTCAACGACGCCGGCTTCGGCGTGCACTGGGACGAGTCGTTTAGCGATTCCGTCGCGAAGGGCAACGTCATCAGCTGGAACCCCAGCGGCAAGCAGGAGCCCGGCACGCAGATCACCGTGACCATCTCAGCCGGCAAGGAGCCCGAGCCCGAGGGCGTCGACGTGGACGCGCTCGACCTCAACGGCATGGCCCAGGAGGATGCGCAGAAGGCCATCGCGAACGCCGGCCTGCGCTACAACGTGGTCGAGCAGCCCAGCGCCAACATCGCTAAGGGCAAGGTCATCACCTATGCACCGGCAGGCAAGCAGCCCAAGGGCACCACGATCTGGATCTACATCTCCACCGGCTCCGCATCGGCGGAAAGCGGCGACTCCGAGCAGTAGAGCGCCCGTTGGGACCGGCCAGACGGCCACCGCATCGCTTCATCCAAAAAGGAGGCTTCGGCCTCCTTTTTTCATGCGCGTCGGCGAGGGCGCACCCGCTCGCAGCCGCTGGCGCGCCCTCGCCAACCAGCGGTGCGCACGCCCGAGCAAGGCCGCCATAACCTCGACGCACGAAAGACGATATGAGTTGAACATTGGGGCCCCTCCCCTTGTAGCTCTATCGTGGGTCGGGCGACAATGGTCGTAG
>NZ_JADNJJ010000143.1:0-7720 GCF_015554865.1 Collinsella sp. D33t1_170424_A12
CCGCCCCCGCTAGCGGGGAGGGCCGGCGCGGCCGGGCGAGTTGCCGGCGCGGCCGGGCGGGGTGGCTGCTGGGAGGGCCGGCGCGGCCGGGCGGGGGCTGCCGGGAGGGCTGCGGGGCCGGGCGGGGTGGTCGGCCGGGCCGGGCGCTCGGCTGAAATCGGCCGCGAGGCGCGCATGGCGCGGCCGGGCGGGGGCTGCCGGCGCAAAAGCGCGCAAATGTACGAAAATATTTGGAGGTGCCGGATACAGGCATTTTTCGCTGAAGAAACCGCAGGTAAATCGCGTGTAAACTGTTGGATACTTTGGGCTGTCGGAAAAAATCGTACATTTGCGCAATGACCGGGCGTTCTCCATGGGGTCATTGCGTCCAGGGAGGTCAAAATGAGCGAAAACGGTGCTGGCGACGGGCGCGCTTCGGATGCGGGGGTCGCAGCGGAGCGGCTTGCGGCGTTCGAGGCGTTCGCGCAGGATGTGCGCCGCGACCTTGCGCAAGTCGGCGACCGCATGGCCGGCTTGCGCGATGCCGGGAAGACAAAAAGCGCAACCTACCAGCAGCTCTTTGCCATGCGGGCAACGCTTCGAGAGATGGATCGACGTCTGCGCGACTACGGTCTGTAGTTCCAAGATGCTCGGTGTCGCGGCGGGTGCGCGCCGCAGCCCGCACGGTATTATGGTGGGGCGCCCATCGCTTGCGCGGGGCGGCGCGAAGGGCGTCGCGTGCGCGCCATCGGTGCGCCCGCACGCTTTGTCCAGCGGATGAGGAAGAGGTCCCATGGAGTCGCTTTACAGGAAATATCGCCCGCTCACCTTCGAGAGCGTGGTGGGCCAGCAGCATGTCGTGTCGACTCTCGAGCACGCGGTGTCCGAGGGGCGCTTGGGCCATGCCTACCTGTTCTGCGGGCCGCGCGGAACGGGCAAGACCACCATGGCGCGCATCCTGTCCAAGGCGCTGCTGTGCGAGGGGGCCGAGGCCGCGCGCGCCACGGGCGCATCGGGCTGCATGGCCTGCGGTAGCTGCCCCGAGTGCGAGGCCATCGCCGCCGGCACGCATCCGGATGTGTACGAGCTCGACGCCGCGTCGCGCACGGGCGTGGACAACGTGCGCGAGGAGATCATCAACTCCGTGAACTTCGCACCGGTGCGCGGCGCGTACAAGGTCTACATCGTCGACGAGGTCCACATGCTTACCACGCAGGCGTTCAACGCTCTGCTCAAAACGCTTGAGGAGCCGCCGAGCCACGTGGTGTTCGTCCTGTGCACCACCGATCCGCAGAAGCTGCCCGAGACCATCCTGTCGCGATGCCAGCGCTTCGATTTCCACCGCATCTCCAACGAGGATATCGTGGGCCGCATGCGCTTCATCTGCGAGCAGGAAGGCTTCTCGTACGACGACGAGGCGCTCGAGATCGTGGCGCGGCATGCGCGTGGCGGCATGCGCGATGCGCTGTCGACGCTCGAGCAGCTGTCGGTCTTCGGCAACGGGTCGGTTGCTGCGGACGATGCGCGCTCGCTGCTGGGCGAGGTGGCGTCGACCGTGCTGGCCGAGTTCGCCCGCGCGATTGCCAAGCGCGATGTGGTGGGGCTGTTCGGGCTCATCCGCACGCAGGTGGAAGATGGCAACGACCTCATGGAGCTCACGCGCGACCTGGTGGCGCACCTGCGCGACGTGTACGCGGCGCGCCTGGTTGGCGGTGCGTCCGGGGTGATCGACGGCACGCCCGACGAGGTCGAGGAGCTCGTTGCCGAGGCGGGGCTGTTCGAGAGCGCCGATCGCGTGGCGCGCACCCTCACGGCGCTCGACGACGCTGCGCTGGAGATGAGGAACGCGAGCGATACGCGTTTGGTGCTGGAGGTCGCGTGCACGCGTCTGGCGCGGCCCGAGGCCGACCTCACGCTGGAGGCGCTGGCCGAGCGTCTGGCTCGGCTCGAGGCCCAGGTGGCGTCCGGCGTTGCGGCTGCCCCCATGGCGTCGATGCCCGGCGCTGCTCCCGCTGTGGGTGCGGGGGCCGCGCCCGCTGCCATGGCGGGACGGGGGTCCGCGGTGGCCACCGGCCGACCGGCCGGCGCGGCATCGGTCCGGAATGCGGCCGGCCCGGCTGCGCCGACCTCGCGCGCCGCTGGACCGGCTGCCGCGCCGCAGTCCGCGTCGGCCTCCGGGGCGCTTCCGTGGGAGCGCGGCCCGCATGCGACGCCCGTGCCCCAGGCGGCCTCGAACCCGCGTCCGCGTGCAGCGACTTCGCCGGCGCCCGTTGCCGGGACGCCCCGGCCGCACGCGGATGCCTCGGCCATGGCCGGCGGTATGCAGGTAGCCGCGCCCGCGCCCGCGGCCGGTGCGGCCCGCGCGACTTCGCCTCAGCCTGCACCCCGGGCGTCCGTCGCTTCGCCTGCGGCGACAGCCGGGCCCGCTGCGGCGGCGTCCGTGCAGCGGGGTCGTGTAGCCGCGACGACGTCCTCTCCTGCGGTCGGCGGCGGCGCAGGGGCCTCCGCCTCCGCGCCCGCGGCGAAGGATGCTGGGGAGCTGCAGCGCAGGTGGGGCGCCGTGGCGAAGCGCGTGTCGGCGCAGAAGGCGAACGCGGCGGGGCTGCTTTTCCATGCGCGCGCGACATCGGACGACGGCACCGTGCTCACGGTGACGCTGCCCCCCAAGTCCGATTTCGCGTATAAGATGCTGGCGCGCGAGGACATTCGCGCCCTTCTGGTACCGGCGGTGAACGAGGAGTTCGGCACTCGCACGCTCGAGATCGTGATGGAGGGCGCCGCGCCCGCGCCGGCTCCGACGGCCAAGGCTGCTGCGGACCCGGCTCCGGCTGCGCCCAGGCCCGGTGCGCCGGCTGCCCGGGCGGCCGTGGACTCGGTGCCGGCTGTCGAGAGGGCCGCGGGCCAGGCACCGGTTGCGCCCGAGCCCGTTGCCCCCGAGTCCTCCGCCCCCGCCGCGCCCGCTGCGCCCGGCTCCGCCACCCCCGCCTCGGCCGCCGCGCCCGAGCCCGCTGCCCCCGCTGCGCCCGGGCCCGCCGCGCCCGCTGCGTCCGGGTCCGTCGCCCCCGCGAAGGCTTCGCCTGAGGCCGCTGTGCCGAATTCCGCGTCCGGCTCCGCCGCATCTTCCGGAGTCCCGGCGCCCGCCGTTTCTGCCGGCGAGGACACGTCTGCATCCGCGGCTTCAGCTGGCGATGCGGCGCCCGCTGCCATCGCCGATCACACGAGCGGACCGACGGTGGTGCCCGAGCCCGACATCGATGCGCAGCGCCGTGCATGGGAGGACGAGCAGGTGCCCTATGACGATGCGACCATCGCTGCGTACGAGGTCGATTCCGAGGTTCCGCCCGTGAGCGTTCCGGATGCCCCGACGTCCGCCGCTTCTGGCGAGCGGCCCGCGGTGGGTTCCGACTCGGCCGCTGGCTCCATGAGCCCCCCGCAGTCGACGGCGACGCCGAACCCCGCTCCTGCGGCGGCACCCGGGGCGCTGCCCTGGTCGTCCTTCACCCCGGTGGCCGAGGACGTTCCGCAGAACCAGGATGAGGCCAAGGAGATGATCAACAACATCTTCGGCTCCGGTGTCGTCTTCAAGCCGACCGAGTAATCCGTCCGCGTTTCGATTCGCTCTTCCCGCGCCCCCGTTTCCGCGTATCCAACGGAAACGGGGGCGCTTTGCGTCTGGCGGATACGACGCTTTTGGGGCCGATGGATATGTGGGCGCGGTTTGGGTGTGGAAAGACGAAGCCGACGGATGCGACGCTTTTGGGGCCGATGGATATGACGCGTTGCACTCTGTGGACACGTTGCTTCGGGCTGCGTGCGCATGCCCTGAGCGGGCTGGCTTCCGTTGCCGTCAGGAATGCGCGGGGGCTGCCGCGTTGTTGCCGCGGGACTGACGGCGGGAGGGTGTCGGGTCCCATTCCGTTTTGACCGCGTGGCGGTTGCCGTCAGGAATGCGCGCGGGGGCGGGACGCCCGTCGGAAAGCCGGCGCTAAGCCGGAGGCGGACCCCCGTTGCCGTCAGCAATGCGCTCGGGAGGTCGGATGCCCGCCGGAAAGCTGACGTTAAGCTGGCGGCGGAGCCTGTTGCCGTCAGGAATTTGCGCGGGAGAGCGCGCCGGCGCCGGATCTCTGACGCCGCGCTCGCGATGCCGCGCAAATATCCCGCCACCGCTGCTGTTCTGCCGTCTTTACCGTCACTTTTCCGCGATTGGCATCGCTTCGCGTCAGCAATGCGCGCGGGCAGCCATGTTGCCGCCGCGGGTCTGACGCCAAGCCGGCGGCTGGCTTCCCTTCTCGTCGGGAATGTGCGGGAATGGCCGCGTTGCTGCCGCGGGGCTGACGGCAGGAGGGTGTCGGGTCCCATTCCGTTTTGACCGCGTGGCGGTTGCCGTCAGCAATGCGCGCGGGAAGCCGGATGCCCGCCGGAAGGCTGACGGTACGCAGGCGGCGGAGCCCCGTGCCGTCAGCAATGCGCGCGGATGGCCGGATACCTGCCGGAAAGCTGACGCTAAGCCCGCGGCGGCGCCCCGTGCCGTCAGCAATGCGCGCGGAAGCCCATCCGTTCGTCCTTGCGCATGTGACAGAGCGGTGCGCGCTGCGTCGTCGTGCTGCGGCCCGTATCCGCCGCGTGGTACCATTTGCACGGTTTAGCAAGCGCGCCCTGCGGGCGCCGGTTACAAAAGGAGTCTTCATGGCTGGCATGAACATGCAGGAAATGATGAAGCAGGCGCGCAAGATGCAGGAGCAGCTTGCCGCCGCGCAGGAGAGCATGAAGGACGTCACCGTGGACGCCTCGGCGGGCGGCGGCATGGTCAAGGCCACCGTCAACGGCGACCTGGAGCTCGTCTCCATCACCATCGACCCCGACGCGCTCGATCCCGAGGACGTTGACCTGCTGCAGGACATGATCGTGGCCGCCGTCAACGAGGCCGTGCGCGGCGTGGGTGAGGTAGCCAGCAAGCAGATGAGCTCCATCACCGGCGGCCTCAACATCCCGGGCATGCCGTTCTAAGACATGTCGGCAAACCGCAGTCTACAGATTCTCTTGGATGAGCTGGGCAGGCTTCCGGGTATCGGACCCAAGTCGGCCCAGCGTATCGCGTACTACCTGCTCGAATCCGACGCCGAGGAGGCGCGCCGCCTGGCGCACGCCATCCTGCGGGTAAAGGAGCAGGTCCATTTTTGCAGCCGGTGCTTCAACTACGCCACCGAGGACGAGTGCGCTATCTGCGAGGACGTCACGCGCGACCGCGCGCGCATCTGCGTGGTGGGCGAGCCGCGCGACGTCTCGGCCATCGAGCGCACCGGTACCTATCACGGCCTCTACCATGTGCTGGGCGGCGTGATCAGCCCTATGGACAAGATCGGCCCCGAGCAGCTGCGCGTGCGCGAGCTCATCGCGCGCCTGGGCGCCGAGGACATCGAGGAAGTCATCATTGCCACCAACCCCAATATCGAGGGCGAGGCCACGGCGAGCTATCTGGCCCGCACCATCAAACCGCTGGGTGTGACCGTGAGCCGCCTGGCGAGCGGCCTGCCTGTGGGCGGCGACCTCGAATACGCCGACGAGCTCACGCTGGGCCGCGCGATCGAGGCGCGCCGCGCGCTGTAAGGCTGACAGCCGGGGCAGGGCGGCGGTAAGGCCAACAGCCGGCCCGTGCGCTGTAAGGCTGACAGTCGGGTTGCCCGCTGTAAGGCCAACAGCCGCCCCGCGCGCCGTAAGGCCAACAGCCGGCGCCGCGTGCCATGCGGCCGCCTTTCCGTCGCATCCCGGTCTGTCATCCACTTGTTGATCCCAGGAGGTCCTCTATGGCATCGCTTGCGTTCACCGAAGAACTGGTGGTGTGCTTCGACGCGGAGCCCCATACGGTCGAAGAGGTCGAGCGGCTGCTCGCGCGCACGCTGCGCGCTGCCGGCTACGTGCGCGAGGGCTTCGAGCAGGCCGTGGTCGAGCGCGAGCTCGCGTATCCTACCGCGCTCGAGATGGGTGGCATCAACGTGGCGATCCCGCACTGCGACCCGTGCCATGTGGAGCGCGGCGCCCTGTGCGTGGGCGTGTTGCCGGCACCCGTTGCCTGGCCGCGCATGGATGCGCCGAGCGCTACGGCGCCCGTGTCGCTCGTGGTGATGCTCGCGCTCAACGAGGCGGCCGAGCACCTGGAGATGCTCGGCCGCGTGATCGACCTCATGCAGGACCAGGAGCTGGTGGCGCGCATCGTGGCCGCGGAGTCGCGCGCCCGGGTGTTCGACCTGCTATCGCGCCGCCTTTCGGCATAGGCACGCGCCGCACCTCAGATTGGTGCCTGTCCCTAATCCGAGGGGCTTGCGCACCGCGCCTCAGATTGGTGCCTGTCCCTAATCCGAGGGGTTTGGGGCGGGGAGCGGCTGGGTGGAAAATCAGGTACACTGAGTATCATCTGTGACTCAATTTCCATGGAGAAGCCATGATCCTATCAAGCAAGGACGGCGCCGTCCGCCGTGCGCCGCGCCGCCTGCGCCGCGGTGCGCTGCCGTCGTCCCTTATCGGGCTCGTCACCTTTTCGTTTACGGTGCTCGCGTTTTCGACCGTTGCATACACCACGTCGCTGCCGGCGCTCATCCAGGCGGCGCAGCGGGCGGATGACGACAGCCTCTTCTATAAGGCCCTTGCAGGGCTTACCCAGGGCGACGCGCAGGGCGCGGGCGCCGATGCCGGGGCGGCCGCGTCCGGGGATGCCGCGGCGTCCGCGGGGGACGCGGGAAGCGGCTCCGGGTCCGGTAAGCGGCCCGCGCGCGGCAGCATCACGCTGGGCGGGGCGTCCCTGCAGGGTATCATCTCCAATATCGCCGGCAACTCGGTCGAGAAGCCCCAGGCTCCCGATGCCGGCGCCAAGCCCGATGTAGATCCGAAGCCCGAAGGGGGCTCTGAACCCGACGGCGGCACCGGCGGCCAGCCCGGCGGCGGCACGACCGGGGGCGGCGGCACGGACGGGGGCGGCGGCTCGACGGACGGCGACTCGGGCAATCAGGGCGGCGGGAAGCCCGAAGCCTCTCCCGAGGAAGAAGAGCGCATGTACAGCTTCCTGGCGGAGCGCCTGGCGCTCATCGATTCGTACCTGGTGCGCGTGAACGCTGCCACCAGCGGGTTCAACAACGATTGCCTGGGCGCGTACGATGTACGCGCGGCTCACCGTGCGGAATGCATGGCGCTCTGGGAGGAGCTGCTCCTCGAGTTCGATACCGTGGTGAACAAGGCGCCCGCCTACAGCGGCACGCAGTACGTCAAACCGCACGGAAGGATCATCGCCATGTACCGCCTGCTTCGCGACTACATCGGCGTCCTGTGCGAGGCTTGGGACATCAACGTGCCCCTGCCGGATCCCTCGAGCAACATCGATGCGTTCATGGCGCCGATCCGTCTGTACGAGAAGGACGGCGAGAATATCTTCCTTGCGGAGTTCAAGCAGATCTACGAGGGCTTCGTCCTATGAGCGAGCAGCACGACGATATGACGGAGGAGCCTGTATACCGTACGCCGGGTTCGGCCGACGCGACCGACGAGGCTTCGTCGCTCGCCCGTGCCGAACGGGGGCGCACCCGTCGCCTGGACCGCCGCGGTTCCGCGGCTTGGAATCCGTGGGGCCTGTCCGTGGGCATGCACCGCATCAGGCTGGACCAATTCGAAGAACCCTATCGCATGCCGGATGACGAGCGCTCCGCCTATCGGCGCCGCTTCATCACGCTGTTCGCTGACGACGACGCGGCGC
>NZ_JADNJJ010000017.1:0-3559 GCF_015554865.1 Collinsella sp. D33t1_170424_A12
ACAGCGCGTGCGGGGGCCTGCCGCCCATGTCGCGAGTCTACGGCGTAAACAACCTATCGGCACACAACAGCTAGCGCGCGTCAACCTCCGCGGCCGCACCGCCGAACAGAGCGCGCGAGCCCATTTCGTTCATAGCCGCACGCGTCTGGCCCTCCTCGTACGCAACCTCGACCATCTGCGGATCGGGAGCCTGCTCGCCCGTCTCCTCGTCCTCGCCGCGCAGCTTGAGCATGAGGTGGCGCAATGCCGCCACGGTCCCGGGGAAGTCGGGCGCGGGCTGGCTGGCATGCAGGAACGCCCAATCCATCATGAAGGTCGCCGACGACAGCGAGCCCACGGTGAGCGCGTCGTCGGGACACGACAGATCGATATCGAACAGGCGCTCCTCACCGGGAACCGCATGCGTGCGCCCGCTCACGATGCCGTCCACCAGACCCGTCTCGTTCATGATCTCCACCGTGAGATGCTCCAGCAGGTGCGCGGTCTCGGTGTCGCTCATGCAATCCTGAAAATGCTCGCCGGCGTCACCCAGGCACGCGTGCATGGCGATGGCCGGGGCGAGGTAGTACACGCGAGCCGTGGCCTCGATATCCTCGCAGGTGCGCACCGGCATACCGGGGTTCACCTGAACACGCGCGGTGAGCTTGTCGGCCCCCACCGAGATCTTGATGATATTGAACAGCTCAGCCATGGATCCAGTCCTTTCCTATGTGCGGGTACCGCCCATACGGGGCTACTCGTCTTCGTGCTTCATCTTGCGCAGCGAGGGGCGCTTCGCCTCGTCCTCGTCCTCCTCCGGCGCCGCGGCCTGCGGCTCCTCGGGGGCGGTCACGCGAATGAGAGAGATGCGCTGGCCGCGCATCGACTGCACCTTGAACTTGTACCCATCAACCTCGAATACCTCGCCGATATCGGGCACGGAGTCGCACAGGTCCAAGATCCAGCCGGCGATGGTCTCGTAGTCGTCGCTCTCCTCGATAGGCCAGCCCAGCTCGACGCCGTCGTCGCAGGAGTAACGGCCGTCCACCAGCCACTCGCGGGGCGACAGGCGCGTAAGGTACTTGTTATCGGGATCGAACTCGTCCTCGATCTCGCCCACGATCTCCTCGACGATATCTTCCACCGTGATGATGCCGGCCGTTCCGCCGTACTCGTCCACCACGACCACGATCTGATCGTGCGCGGTCTGCATCTCGGAAAGCAGCGGCAGGATGTCCTTGGTATCGGGCACGAACGCGGCGTCGCGCAGGTTGTCCGACGCCATCTCGTCGGCTTTGCCGTCCAGCACCAGGCCGATGAAGTCCTTGATATGCGCGATGCCGATGATGTTATCGGGGTCCTCGTGGTAGACGGGCATGCGGGAGAAGCCCGTCTGGCGCATGAGGGCCAGCACCTCGGCAACCGTCTGGTCGTCTTCGACCATCGTCACGTCGACGCGCGGCACCATGACCTCGCGCGCCACCGCGTCACCTAGGTCCATGACCTCGTGGATGATGCGCTTTTCCTCATCGAGCAACGTCTCCTGCTCGTTGATCATGTACTTGATCTCTTCCTCGGAGACGTTCTGGCGGTCATCGCCGCTCTTGATGCGCAGGAGGCGGGCCAGGCCGTTTGCGGAGGCCTGCGTGAACCACACCAGCGGACGCGCGATCTTCTGGAACACGGTGAGCGGCTGGGCCACGCGCTTCGCCATGCCCTCGGCGTCGGCCAGGGCGATGCGCTTGGGCACGAGCTCGCCCACGACGATGGACAGATAGGAAACGGCCAGCGTGATGAGCACGGGTGCCAGGCCGCGCGCCACCATGCTGAGCGGCTCGATGCCGAAGCTGCACAGCCAGTCGGCCAGCGGGTCGGACAGATTCGTCGACGCCACCGCCGAGGACGCGAAGCCCACCAACGTGATTGCCACCTGAATGGTTGCGAGGAAGTTGCCGGAGTCGGCCGCGAGCTCGGACGCACGGCGGGCGCGGCGGTCGCCCTCCTCGGCCTCGTGGTCAAGGACCGCGCGCTTGGCCGTGGTGAGCGCCATCTCGGACATCGAGAAGAAGCCGTTGATGATCGTAAGCACGACGGTGGTGATGATGCTGATGGTTATGTCCATGGGGACGCGTTAAACCTCCAAAGGAAACGGGTTCGATACGGGATGCCGAATGAGAAGGCGCTAGATTACGAAGAGGATCACCGCCATGAACTGGAATACGCTACCAGCCAGCACCCACAGGTGCCAGACGCTGTGCATATAGCGGATGCTCTTGGCTGCATAAAACGCGGTGCCCGCCGTATAGCACAGGCCACCGGCAAGCAGCAGGCCCAGGCCGATGGGGTCGAGGGCGGCGATCAGCTGCGGAAGGCGGAATACCACCATCCATCCCATAACGAGATAGATGAGGATGGTCACCCAGCGCGGCTGGCGCTCCCGGCCCACGAGCTCGAAGAGGATGCCCGCCGCGGCGATCACCCACATCGCCACGCATAGGGCGAAGCCGTCGTGATCGGCAAGGGTGACCAGGAGAAACGGCGTATACGTACCCGCAATGAGCAGGTAGATGCAGCTGTGGTCGAAGATGCGGAACACGCGCTTGGCGCCGCGCGCGGGTATGGCGTGGTAGAGGGTGGAGAACAGGTACTCCAAGATGATGGTGACGCCGTAGATGATGCCCGCGGCGAGCGCGGCGGGATGCCCGCCGGAAACCGCGGCCTTCACGATGAGCAGCACCAGGGCCGCGATGCCCAGCAGCACGCCCACGCCGTGGCTCACCGCGTTGAAGATCTCTTCCCCCAAGGTGTACCGTGGAATGGCGTCGTCGGCCTTGGCCTTCTCGAGAGCGCGGCGCGCGGCGCGGACGGCGGCCTTGGAGGCCGCGATTTCGGCAGCATGCTCGGCGTTGACGAGGGCCTCGGTCGAGGCACCGTCCTCGCGGGCAGCCTCGAGTAAGACGCTTGCATCCGCCAAGATCGCGTCGTCGAGAGCCCGGCCGGGCTCGGATTCCGTCGCAGGCGACGCGGAAGCATCGACGGGCGCGGCGGCATCCGGCGCGATCGCGCCGCCGGAGCCATATGAAGCTGTGGATTGATCAGTGGAATCTATACAGCCACCAGGACTGACCGCGTCCGCATCGGCGGACCCGGAAGATGCTCTGTGGGGCGCCGCGGACTCTTCCCGCGGCTTGGAACTGTCGCTCGTATCTGGCATGTATGCTGAGATTCCTCCAAAAACGTTTTTGCATACTATAGCAGAATTGGACAAAAACGCAGAAAGGTGCACCGTTTCTGCGCCGACGCTTCCACGTTCCTTACCAGGTCCTTACCCGCCCCGGATGAATACGCGAGCCCGCGCGCGTTGCGCCCGCCTGCGCGCCCCCTCCCGGCATCAGGGGCGTGCGGCCGCGACAGCGCCAGGCGCGCAGGCGCGGCTCGCGCACCATCCGACCCGACCGGAAGCCGACGCATACAGACGCCCGGTCCCGCAGTCGACGCAACGGGCCGGGCGTTCACCGCGGAAATCGGCGTTACTTGACCTCGATCAGCTCGTATTCGCTGGTACCCAGGCCGATCTTCA